>DATDIC010000146.1:0-18550 GCA_036521275.1 Acetobacteraceae bacterium | reverse complement strand
GCTGAGGATGTTGCCGCCGGGCTTATCGAGCGGCAGGCTGAGGCAGAAGGTGCGGCCTTCGACGATCTCACGCGCGCCGGCGCGCACGCAGTCGGGCGTGACCAGGTTGAGCCGGCCGAGCTGATCGTCGTCACCGAAATCACCCCAGGTGGAACCCTCGGGGCGGCGGACCCAACGCCGCGCCATCATGCAGCGCCTTCGGTGCTGAACACCGGCTTGCGTTTCTCGAAGAACGCCTGGCGTGCTTCGGCTGCGTCCGGCGAGCGGCTGAGTTCGGTGGTGTAGGCCTGTTCGAGCTGGAAGCCGGCGCGCGCGTCCAGCGCCTCCACGGTTGCGAACGAGCCGCGGATGCGGCGCAGCGCGGTTGGGCTTTTTGCTGCGATCGTGGTGGCAATTTCCAGTGTGGCGGGGAGCAGGTCGGGTGGTGGCAGGCAGGCTTCGACCGCGCCGAGACGGTACAGCTCGGCGGCGGGCACGCGCTCACCGGTGAGCATCATGCGGCGCACCTTGGAGGGCGGCAGGATGCGCTGCATGATGCTGGCGCCGCCGCCCTGGCCGACATCGATCTCCGGCATCGCGAAGGTCGCGGTGTCGGCGGCGAAGATCATGTCGCAGCAGGCGGCGAGCACGCAGCCGGCGCCGAGCGCGGGGCCGTTGACGGCGGCGATGACCGGCTTGGTGCTATCGACGATGCAGAAGAACACGTCGCGGGTCAGGCGGTTGGCGCGCGTGTAGTCGCCCTCGGCGCCGAGCGCGGCTTTTTCCTTGATGTCGGCACCGGCGCAGAAGATGCGGCCGGAGGCGGTGAGGACGATGGCGCGGACGTCGGCGCGATCCTGCAAGCGGTCGAAGCAGCGCAGCATCGCTTCGCGCATCTCGCGGCCGAGCGCATTCACCGGCGGCCGCGCGAGGCGCACGATAGCGACGCCGTGGGGGGTGATCTCGATCGCGACGTTGCCGTCGTTCATCTCGTTTCTCCGGATAGCGGTGGTGTCATTGGCCGGGACCGAAGGCCAGGTTTGGCAGGAACAGGACGAGGTGCGGCACCAGGATGACCAGGATCAGCACGCAGACTTCCACCGCCAGCAGCGGCAGGACCGCGCGCGTGTAGTCGGCGATCTTCACGTCCAACACGCCGCAGGAGATGAACATCAGCGTGCCGACCGGCGGATGAACGGCGCCCAGCGTGAGGTTCATCACGATCAGCAGGCCGAGATGCACCGGATCGATGCCGGCATGGGCGCCGATGGGTGCCAGGATCGGCGTGAGCAGGATGAGCGCCGCGACGCTTTCCAGGATCATGCCGATGCACAGCAGAAACACGTTGATGACAATGAGCAGCAGCAGCGGGTCGTGGGTGATGGACGACAGTGCGGCGGCGAGCTGGGAGGCGATCTGCTCCAAGGTCATGTAGAAGCCGAAGGCGTTGGCGGCGCTGATGATCAGCATCACCATGGCGCTGGCGACCGCCGCTTCGGTCAGCAGGCTCCAGAGCTGGGATAGTTTCAGCTCGCGGTAGATGAGCAGGCCGACGAGCAAGGAGTAGGCGGAAATGACGGCGCCGGCTTCGGTGGGCGTGAAGATGCCGTAGCGCAGGCCGAAGATGATGATGAAGGGGACGGTGAGCGCCCAGGCGGCGCGGCGCAGGGCGGCGAGGATTTCGCCCAACGAGGCACGCCGGTCGCGCGCCGGGCGGAAGTTGCGGCGCTTGGCCATGAAGCGCGTGGTGATCATCAGCGCGGTCATCAGCAGGAAGCCGGGCACGATGCCGGCCATGAACAGGCGGCCGACCGAGACATTGGCGAGGTAGCCGTACAGCACGAAGCCGAGGCCGGGCGGCATCATCGGGGTGATGACGGCGGAGGCGGCGACGACGGCGGCGGCGAAGGGACGCGGATAGCCGCGCCGCACCATCTCGGTGCCCAGCATCTTCGATTGCATGGCGGCGTCGGCGTTGCCGGAGCCGGACTCGAAGCCCATCAGCGTGGCCAGCAGCACATTGGTCTGCGCCAGGCCGCCTGGCATGTGGCCGACCAGCGTTTCGGCCAGGCTGAGCAGGCGCGCGGTGATGCCGGCGTGGTTCATGATGACGCCGGCGAAGGTGAACATCGGGATGGCGACGAGTGGGAACGAGCCGGAGAAGGCGGCGATGCGCTGGGAGAAGATGTCGATCGGCAGGCCGTTCTGGCGCAGGAAGAACAGCAGCGCGCCGGCGCCGATGGCGACCGCGACCGGCGCGTTCAGGAGCAGCAATCCCAGGAAGACGGCGAGCGGCCAGAAGTCCATCAGGGGTTTGTCAGTGGGGGTGGTGGTGGATTCCCGCTTTCGCGGGAATGACGGGGGTGGGGGGTGGGGGTGGTGGTTTCCGACGGAACTTAATGGGACGGTCCGCCGGGCCAGAGTCGCTGCAAGCTGCGCAGGCCCATCAGCAGGAAGCCGAAGGTGAGCCCGATATAGGTGACGCTGAGCGGGATGCCGAGCATCGGCGTGGCGGCTGAGCCGCTGGCGAGGGTTTCGCGCCAGCCGAGCCAGGCGACATAGAAGCAGAACAGCGCGACGAAGATCGCCATTGCGGTGGACAGGCCGGTGCGCCAGCGGAGTGGAAGCATGCCGGTGAACAGGTCGACGCTGACATGCTTGCGGCGGCGCTGGACCTCGGCGGCGCCGATGAAGGTGGTCCAGGCGAAGGCGATGGCGGACACCTCCTCCACCCAGGCGGAGGGGGTTTCCAGCACGTAGCGCGACAGCACGCCCCAGCAGATGGAGACCACCAGGACGACGAAGCCGGCATTCATCAGCACCTGCTCGACGGAGACGCGGAACTGCGCGGCCTGTGCCGGCAGTGCGTCGTCGGCGAGGATGAGATGCTCGAGCGTGGCGGTGCCGGGGGACTCGCCGGGACGCGGGATCATGCGGAGAGCAGGGCCTCCACCTTGGCGTGCAGGCCGGGCGTGAAGCCGGGATACTGGTCGTAGACGGGCGCGGTGGCGCGGCGGAAGGCGGCGCGGTCCACATCCTGGATCACCGTGACGCCGGCGCCCTGGTATTTCGGGATGATGTCGGTTTCTTCCTTCTGCTTGAGCTGGGTCATCAGGTTGGCGGCGTTGTTCGCCTCCTCCAGGATGATGCCTTGCAGGTCGGATGGCATGCCGCGGAATACGGTTTCACTTATGACCACCGGGTCCCAGGCGATCATGTGCGCGGTGAGGGCGGCGTTCTTGGCCTGCTCGTAGAATTTGGAGGCCCACATGGTGGGCAGCGGCGCTTCCAGCATGTCGAGCGTGCCTTGCGCGAGGCCGGTGTACACTTCGGCGAAGCCGGTGGTGACCGGTCGGGCGCCCATCGCTTTCACCATGTCCACGTACATGGGGGCGGCGGCGCAGCGGAAATTCCGCCCGGCCATGTCCTTCGGTTCGTGGATCGGCCGCTTGGCCAGGATCTGGCGGGTGCCGAAATAATTGTTCCAGGAGATCACGCGGAAGCCTTTGGCGGCAAGCCGGTCGTCCACGTCTTTGAGCCAGGGCGTGCCGAGCAGCTTGCGGAACTGGTCGGGCTTGTCCATCAGGTATGGCGCCTGGAGGATTGCGGCGTCGGGCACGTATTGGCCGAGGAACAGCGCGTCGGTAAGCTGAATGACCGACGCGCCCTGACGCACCATCTCACCTACGTCGGCCTGGGCGCCGAGCTGGTCGGCGGGGAAGACAGTGACCTCGATACGGCCGTTGGACTTCTTTTTCAGGTTGTCGGCCAATGAGACCATCGCGGTATTCGCCGCATCGGCTGGTGCCAGCGGGTGACCGAGGCGGAGCTTATAGACCTGCTGCGACGCGGCCCGGCGCGTGCCAAGCAGCGGCAGCAGCGCCGCCCCCAGGATGATCGGAAGACGTGCGCGCGCGGAGACCAATGTCATTCGGCTTTCCTTCCCTTGCCACCCCGTTATGTCCGCATCGCTGCGGGGAGCGGGCTCAGCGTTTCCGGGAGCCGACGCTCGGGTGGGGCACTATGGCCGCTTCTCTGAAACAGTTCAAGAGTGCCCGCGGTCGTTGCGGGGGGGCGGCTTGTGCACCGATTCACGCAGCACGACCGTGGCGCGCAGCTCGAGATGCTCGACAGGGCTATCGTCGCCCTGCATGCGCCGCAGCAGCAGTTCCCAGGCTTCGCGGGCAATGTCGCGAACCGGTTGGCGGATCACCGCAAGGCGCGGACTGACCAGCTCTGCCCATTCGGGTTCCTCGAACGAAACGAGCGAGATGCGCGCGGGGTATGCGTCACCCATCGTGCGCAGCACTGTCAGGGTGCATGCGGCGATTGTGCTGTTGCTGACGATGATGACGGTCGGCTGCTCCGGTCCCTGAAGAATGCGGGTCAGACGATCGGCGTAGGTAGCGGTTTCCGCACCAATTTCCAGCACGAAGGTCTTGACCCGACGCCGTGCTTCGGCCGCGGTTGCCCGCAACGCCTCGATGCGGTCGCGAGAGATCACGAGGATGCGGGACTGGACGACAAACAGGATGCGGCTGTGGCCGAGCCGGATCAGTTGCGTGACCATATCCCGCATCACGCGGCTGTTGTCGAAGGTGACCTGATCGAAGCGCAGATCATCGGCGGCACGGTCGACCAGCACGGCGGGCGTGCCGGATGCGTGGATCAGGTCGAGTGTCCGGCGCGGGTCGAATGTCGGCACCAGGAGCAGGCCGGCAATGCGGTGACGGAGCAGTTCGCGCACGCGGCGGAGCTCGATCTCCGGGTCTCGGCGGGTCAGCACCTGCATCATCTGATAGCCGCGGCCGGCGGCGATTTCCTCGAACAGGTCGATGAGGGCGGCGAGGTAGGCGCTGGCGACATGTGGCACCGACAGGCCGACCACCGGCGTGAGCTGCCGGCGCTGCGCATGGGCCAGCATGTTCTGTTCATAACCGAGCGCGCGCATTGCCGATTCGACCCGCGCGCGCAGGGCGGCGCTGACATTCATGGTGCCGTTGAGCACGTGCGAGACGGTGCCCACCGAGACCTGGGCATATCGGGCGACGTCTCTGATCGTGGCTTTGCGGTCTTCGGTCATCCTGGGGGCTGATAACAGCGGTTCGAGAGGCTGATGGTTCCGCATCATGCTCGCGCAGGGGGCATGATGCGATGCACGGAGTGTCGCTGGATTCCCGCTTTCGCGGGAATGACGGGGAAAGGGCGGGAGTGACGGGGGAAGGGCGGGAATGACGGGGAGCGGAGTGACGGGGGGCGGAGTGAAGGGGGGCGGGGGTGACGGGGAGCGGAGTGATGGGGAAAGGGCGGTTGGTATAACACCGGCGGCGGTTGCTGGATACACGGCTGCTTGAACCAGTTCAAACGGGCAGCCATACTGGAACACGACGCCGGATGGAACAGGGAACGCAATGAACCGGGACGAGCGGTGGCTGCGCAGCGCTGATGGCTTCGCGGATGTATCGAAGCTGCTGGCGCCCCGCAGTGTCGCGGTGATCGGCGCATCCGACCAGGCAGGTAATGTCGGGGGCGCCGCGGTACGTTTCTTCCGCAAGTTCGGCTCGCCCTGCACGGTATGGCCGGTGAGCCGGGGGCGGCTGTCGGTGGACGGGATCGCCTGCTATCCGCATGTCGCCGATCTGCCGGGCCATGCCGATCTGGCGATTCTTGCGGTGCCGGCCGCGGCGGTCGCGGCGGTGGTGCGCGAGTGCGCCGAGGCCGGCATTTTCGCCGGAATTGCGTGGGCGGGGGGGTTCGCGGAAGGCGGCGGCGCAGGGGTGCGCTTGCAGGATGAACTGGTCGCGGTGTGTCGAGAGACCGGCTTCGCGCTGCTGGGGCCGAACTGCATCGGCATCATCGATACGCATGCGCCGGTTCCCGCCAGCTTCGCGTCGATGATGCTGGGGTTCGACCGGTTGCTGGCGGGCAACATCTCGATGGTGAGCCAGAGCGGCGGGCTTGCGACCATGGCACTGGCGCTGGCGCAGCAGCAGGGCTGCGGCTTCCGCTACATGATCAGCACCGGCAACGAGGCCGTGCTGGACATGGCCGATTTCGTCCATGCGCTTGCGGGTGATGCGCGGACCAAGATCATTGCCATCTATTTGGAAGGCGTGCGGGACGGGGCGCGATTCCGCCGTGCGCTGCAGGAGGCGCGGTCCGCCGGCAAGCCGGTGGTGGTGATCAAGGCAGGCGCGAGCACGGCAAGCGCGGCAGCGGCGGCGGCCCATACCGGTGCCCTGGCCGGCGAGGGCCGCGTCTGGGATGCGGTGTTGCGCGATTGCGCCGCGATCCAGGTGGGGTCGCTGGAAGAGATGCTCGATGTCGCGATGCTGCTCAGCGGCAGTGATCTGGCCAAGTTGCCGCGGAACCGCGCCGTGGCGGCGGTGACGTTCGGGGGTGGCAGCGGGGTGCTTTCAGCCGACCAGTGCGCGGGTGTGGGGCTGACCGTGCCGGAACTGACGGCGGCAACGCGCGCGGCACTGGCCGATCTGGTGCCGCCCATCGCGTCGACGCGCAACCCCGTCGATCTGACGCCGCAGGTTTACCTGGACCCGACATGGTTGCCGCATTTTCCGCACGCGCTGGACGCGATCGCGGCGGATCCGGAGATCGGCACGGTGTTCTTCCAGCTCGGCCCGATGGCGCGCGGCGACGTGGAGATGGCGCAGATGGTTGCCGACTTCCGCGATCGAAGCAGCAAGCCGGTGGTGGCGGCGTGGCCGCTGGCGATCGACGTTGCGCGTGAACGCGGGCAGGCGCTGGGGGTGCATCTATTCCCCGAATATGCGCGGGCGGTACGCGCGATCAGCCACCTGGCGAATTACGCCGAGGCAGTCGCGTGGCCGGTGGAGGCGCCGGCGGCGGCTGCCGTGTTCGATTGGAATGAAACGGTGTTGGCGCCGGCGGCGGGTGCGGTGATCTCGGAGCATGCGTGTCACGCGATCCTGGCGCGGGCCGGGCTGACAGTGGCGCGCGGCAGGCTGGCGACGAGCGAGGCGATGGCGGTTGCCGCCGCGCAGGATATCGGCGGGCCGGTGGCGATGAAGGGCATCTCGGCCGCGGTGACGCATCGCGCCGCCGCGGGGTTGCTGGCGCTGGGCGTGAGCACCGCGGATGCAGTGCGAGAGACGTGGAACCGGCTGCAGGATCGGGCGGCGGCGCTGGGCGTGACGCTGGAGGGTGTCTACGTCCAGCAGATGATGAGAGGCGGCGTCGAATTGCTGGTGTCGGCGTTCCGGGATCCGGCGTTCGGCGTGATGCTGTCGCTGGGTGCCGGCGGGACGATGACGGAGATGATCGACGACGTGACGCTGGTCGCAGCGCCGGTCGATGCCGCGGCGGCTCGCCGGGCACTGCAACGGCTGCGGCTGGTGCGGAAGCGCGGCGAGGGCATGGATCTCGATCCGCTCGCCGCCTTTGTTGCTCGCTTCTCGTCGATTGCATCGGCCGCGCCGTGGCGCCGCTTCGTGCTGGAGGTCAATCCTGTCGCGTGGAACGGTGCGACCGCCATTGCGCTGGACGGGCTGCTGATCATCGAGCAGCCGTAAAGCGGGTTCGCCGTGATGGAAGGTGGCGACGACGTGGTGCTGGTGCACAGCTCCGATCTTCATGTGGAGGATGAGACGGCGACGGGTGCCTATCGCGGCGGCCTGGCTGGTTTGCGCGACGTGCTGGCAACCGCGCAGTCGCTGATGGCGGACGTGGTGCTGCTGGCTGGCGATACGTTCGATAATCCGCGCGTGTCCACGGCGACTTTGCAGCGTGCCAGTGCCCTGCTGGGTGCGGCGGGGATGCCGGTGATCCTGTTGCCGGGCAATCATGATCCGGCGATGCCCGATGACGTGTTCAGCCGCGGCGGCATGATCGGGTTGCCGGATGTGCACGTGCTCGGCATCACCGATGCGGACGCCGTGCTGTTCGATCGCTACAGCCTGGAGATCTGGGGACACGCGCATCGCGATTTCACGGACATGTCGCCAATGCGGTCACCACGGGCGCGCAGCACGCGCTGGCAGGTCGTGATGGCGCACGGGCATTATGTGCCGCCGGACGAATGGCGCATGCACGCGCATCGCGCCTGGAAGATTACCGACCAGGAGCTGGCGGCGAGTGCCGCCGATTATGTCGCGCTGGGGCACTGGGATCGTGCGGTGCAGGTGGGCGATGGCAGCGTGCCGGCGTATTATTCCGGGTCCCCCGATTTGGCCGGCACGGTGAACGTGGTGCGGCTGAGTGCGCGCAGCGGCGTCACGGTCACGCGCGAGACGCTGAAACGGGTGTGAACGCGCCGCCTGGCTTGTTCCGGACGGTCGGCTGGGGGATCTTTCTGGTTGTGTCGCGCGGGCGGGCGTCCATGCCGAGGTCGCTACGGGCTGTCGATGGATTCCCGCTTTCGCGGGAATGACGGGGATGGGTCGGGAATGACGGGGATGGATTTGCCTTCGGGGTGGGCGGTATTAGTGTCCGGTCACCGCTTGTACTTGTTTGTATAGTTCCATCGCGCGACCGCCGAGGCTGGCGGCGTATTTTTCGTTTGGGACTTGGACCGCCTTCTTGAATGGCTCCCGATCCGGGGTTGAAACCGACTGGGACACTTTCACCAACTGCGCCAGGTCTGCCTGGCTCGCCGCCTTGGAGATTTGCAGGTTGTAGTCGGTCGCCCGGTTGCCGGTATCCACCAGGATCTTCTGCCACTCGGCGGGCAGGCGCCCGAACACGCCGGGATTGATGGCGACATAGGACGTGAAAAAGATATGATCGGTGCGCACCAGGTTGCGGGCAACCTCGTAGTATTTGCTGGTGTACATCGATGTGGCTGATCCCTCGATCGCATCGGCGACATGAGCCTGCAGCGCGGTGTAGGCTTCCGGCAGGGCGATCGGCGTGGGGATCGCACCGAACGCCTTTACCATCTCGATATAGACCGGGCTTTGCGGCACGCGCATCTTGAGGCCCTTGAAATCGGCGAAACTGCGCAGCGGCCTGGTGGCGAGGGTCATTCGCGGCCCGTCGAACTGAAAGCTGAGCCGCTTGAGCCCCACGTTGGAATACAGCGTATCGATGATCGGCGCGACGTTGTTCGCCACCTGCGCGAGCTGGTCGAGATCGGAATAGAGATAGGGCAGTTCCAGCACGCGGATGTCGCGGACGTAGCCGCCGAAACCGACGACGCCGCCGTAGCATATGTCGATGGTTCCGTTGCGCACGCCTTGCACTGCCTCGTCCTCGTTACCCAGCACGGCGTTCGGGTAAACCTGGATGTGCAGTTTGCCGTCGGTCTGCTTCGACACCTCGTCGGCGAACCATTGCGAGCTGCGGTTTGCGGAATGCTGCGGCGTATAGAGCGTCGCGAAGCGCAGCGTGGTCTGCGCCGTCTGCGCAATGGCCGGCATGGCGAGCAGTGCTCCAGCGCCGCCCAACAACCCGCGCCGGCCGATCCGATGTGCAAAGCGATTCATGATATTCCTCCCGTTTTATTCAGCGAACCCGAATGCCCGCGGCAGCACCAGCGTGAACCAGGGCACGAATGCGACGATCAGCAGCCCGATCACCAGCACGGCGAGGTACGGCACCATGGCGCGGGACGCCTGCTCGATCGTGGTGCGGGCGATCGCGCAGCACACGAAGAAGCCCACCCCGGCCGGCGGCAAGAACGCACCCATGCCCATGGCAATGAGCAGCACTAGACCATAATGTACGCCGCTGAAACCAAAATGTCCGGCGATTGGAACTAATAGCGGAGCCAGGATGTTCAGCGCCGGCAGGCCTTCGAGCAGCATGCCAGTCAGCACCAGCAAGGCGATCGAGCCGAGCATGAAGATCACGTTGCTTCCCTGCAGCGTCTGCAACACCTGGACGAGCTGCTGCGGAAGATTGGCGACCGTCAGCGCCCAGGAGAAGCTGGAGGCTGCGGCAAGGATGAACAGGATCATGCCGGCCAGGGTCGCGCTGTCGAGGGCGGCGCTGAACAGCGCCTGCAACGTCATGCCGCGATAGACGAGGGTGGCCAGCAGCAGGCCGTAGACGACGGCGACCGACGACACTTCCGTGGGCGTGGCGAACCCGCCGAGAATGCCTATGAACAATACCGCCGGCATGGATAGCGGCACGAGCGCAACCAGCCCGGTACGCAGCATCAGGCGCAGCGGCGCGCGCTGCCGTCGCGGCAGGTTGAGGCGCTGCGACTTCAGCCATATCAGCACCATCAGGCACACGCCAATGACTGCCGCGGGAATGATGCCGCCGATAAACATGGACGCGATGGACAATTGCGTGATGGAGCCGAGCACGAGGATGCCGAGGCTCGGCGGCACCGTGTCGCCCATGACCGCCGCGGAGGCGAGCACCGCGGCGCCTTCCCCGGCACTGTAACCTTCCTGCGCCAGCATCTGGCGCATCGACGTGCCGACCGCGGCAACATCAGCGGTCTTTGATCCTGACAGGCCGGAGACGAGATACATGCTGATGACCATCACCTGCAGCAATCCGCCGCGGAGATGTCCCACCAGCGCGTGCACGAAGGCGATGAGCCGCTGGCTGATGCCGCCACGCTCCATGATGAGGCCGGCAAAAATGAAGAACGGCAATGCCAGCAGGACGAAATTGCCGGTGCCGTCTACCATTTTTTGTGGCAGCGCGATCATCGGGGGCGCCCCGCTGATCCAGAAATAGGTGGCGGCGCCGCCGATCAGCCCGAACCCGATCGGCAGGCCGATCCCGCTGACGACGAACAGGACCAGAAGTGCCACGGTGGCGGAGGTGCTGTTGCTGACCGGGCCGAGCCAGAGTGATTTTGTCGCGAGGACCAGCGCGGCGATTACGGCGACGAGCCCGATGCCCAAGGCTGCCGTGCGGCGGTTCAGCCGGCGCAGATTCTCCGCCGCGTACAGGGCCAGGATCGGCATGCTGACCGTCAGCGGCAGCACGAAGACACTCGCCGGCCATTCGAGGATGGGAGTTTCCCGGTCCCATTGGCCTTGTACCAGGGTCAGCGACAATATGAATACGAGGATGGCGAGGCCAAGCACCATTATCTTGGCGGCGGCGAGGAACACGCCGCTGGCGCGCGGATGCAGCCGATCGAGGATCAGGCGCAGAATGGCGTGGTGGCCGCGCCGGTAGGCGACGACACCGCCGATGAAGGCGAGCGTCGACAAGGCTATGCGGGCGATTTCGTCGGTCCAGAGGAAGGATTCGCCAAACAGGCCGCGCACCAGCACGTTGAGGAAAGTGACCGCAAGCTCGCCGAGCAAGGCGGCGACGATCACCGCCTTGCCGACACAATCGGCGATGCGCAGCAGAATTGCACTGCTATCGCCGGGCGGCTCATTGCCGAATTCAGTGCCGTTCATGAGCCGCTTCGATCGCGCCTGGGCACGGCTGGCCCTTGGGGTTCAGGTGTTGGCGATTTCCACCGCGGCGTCGCCATCGACGAGCTTGTTGCCGTGCTCGTCCTCGCACCAGACGGCAAGCTCGTAGCGGGTGCGGTCGTTGCCGGCGGGTTCTTTGCCCTTCACGCGGCCCTTGACGTGGAGCAACACGCCGAGGAGGACCGGCTTAATGTATTTGGTGCGAAGTTCTCCGCGCTCGATGTAATCCATGCCGAAGGTGTGGGCGAGCATCTCCGAGCACCAGTTGGTCATGATCATGCCGTCGGCGTTCACGCCCGAGAATCCTTCGCTTCTGGCGAATTCTTCATCGGTGTGGATGTTAGAGCCGACTTGCCGCAGTTCCCCGGTTGCGGCGGACAGCATGGCACTGTCGTACCATTCGATACGCGGGTTCGTGATGCCGCGGACCGGACCGGTGATCTCGTCGCCGATCTGATAGTTGCGCCTGGTACGCATTACCGCCCCTCCGTCTTCTTGTATCGCAGCAGCGTGCGATCGTTATAGGTGGTGACCAGCCGGCCGTCCGATGTCTTGACCTCCAGATAGTACCAAAGGTAAGGGCGGCCACGCTGCATGTATTTATCCACGATGCGGCCGGTCACGATCAGGGTCTCGCCGACATAGGCGGGGCTGTGGTGCTTCGCGTGATACTCATAATGCACGCGGGCGTCCGGGCCCTTCATGCCGGCGATCCGGCGTTCCTTGTCGCAGTTTTCCTCCAGGATACGCATCTTATCGACATGGATCATGGTCGGCGGGCGTATCTGGCGGCCGCCTGGTGCATTGTGGGAATGAAACCACTCAAGGGTTTCCTCGGCCCCGTGGGCGTATTCGCTGCACATGAACGAGGTAAGGACGTATTCGACCGGCTTGAACACGTCGCCTTTTTCGAGGTCGCTGATGTAGCCTCCGAGCATTTTCCCTCCCACGGGTTATGGCTGTGCCGTCGGCCGGGGCTGGCAGCGCGGCAAAAATTGGAACGTTTCAAGGTTCGCCGCGACGGGCGTGGTTGTCAAGCCGTAAACTGCGTCACCGCTTCACCCTGGCTCCCGCGATCCGTCCGGCGCGGCTTGTCCGTTGCTGCGGGGTTTTCGTCGGGTCCGGGCGGAGGGAACCGATTCCGCCGGGGCCTGGTGGTGCTGGCGGCCGGTGGCGCGTGGCGCTGGCGCGGGCATTGGCGGTGCGACCGAGGCTCTCAGCAGGACCTGCGCCTGCAATTCCATGGTGCGGACTGGAACGGTCGGGTCTTCCATGCGCCGGATCAGGAACTCCCACGCTGTGCGGGCGACATCCATGGTGGGCTGGCGCACGACGGAGAGCTTGGGCGTGACGATATCCGCCCATTCCGGCTGGTCGAAGGCCAGCAGCGAAATTTCGCCGGGATAGCGGACGCCGAGGGATTCGAAGGCGCGCAGCATGCAGGCGGCAAAGGTGCTGTTGCTGACGATGATGGCAGTGGGCGGATGCGGCCCGCGCAGCACGGTGGCGACGCGCGCGGTGATGGTCTCGTTGTCGGCGTTGCCGCACTCCAGGATCGCTGTCGTGACCGGGGGCGTCGCCTCCCGCGCTGCCGCCCGCAGGGCTGCGACGCGCTGCAGCGTGGTTGCCAGATGGCGAATGCGCACGACGAACAGGATGCGCCGGTGGCCGAGTGCGACGAGACGGCGCACTGCCTCTTTCATCGCGGCACGGTTGTCGAACGTCACCTGATCGAAGCGGCCTGGGGCGACTGGGCGGTCCACCACGACAAGCGGCGTGCCGGAGCGGGCGACCGCGTCCAGTGTCTTGTCCGGTCGCAGGCTCGGCACCAGGATGAGGCCGCCGATGCGGTAATTCAGCAGCGACATTACGCGCTGATGCTCGATGCGCGGATCCTCATGGCTCAGGATCTGCATGATTTCGAAGCCGCGGCTGGAGGCGACATCCTCGAAGGCGTCGACCAGCTTGGAGAAATAAGCGACCGTGGTATGCGGCACGCACAACCCGACCATGGGCGAGCGCCGGCGCCGCAGTCCTTGGGCCAAGGAGTTTTGCGTGTAGGACAGTTCCTCGATGGCCTGGTGGACACGCTGCCGGCGTTCCTCGCTGACCGGGATGGTACCATTGAGAACGTTGGAGACGGTGCCGATCGACACGCCCGCCTGCCTGGCGACGTCCAGAATGGTCGGGCGCTTGTCGTTCAATCTTTGCTCCGCCGGGTCGACGACCGAATTTCCAGGTTGCTGCGGCCGCGCGTCAACGACGATCGGCCGCCAGTGTGTCACTTTGTTTTCAGTGGCCTGCTTGTCCCCTCCGTCCGCCGCGACGAGGGCGAACTTCGGGGCAGGACACTAGGCCGCCGCCAGAGTACTTGAAAGCTTTCAACGATTCGATCAAAATTGCCCTGGCGAACCGGCAAAAGAAAGGGCCGGACCGGAATGGGAGGAGCGTGGGTGTCTGGTCGCAACCGAGCGGGGAGCCTTGTCGCGCCGCCTGGTGCAATGGTGCCCGGCCGGTCTCGCACTGCGCCCGCCTTGCGCCGCCGCTGGCGGTTGTACTTGCTCCCCTACGGGTTCATCGCGCCGCTTGTGCTGCTGCTGCTGACGATCAGCTTTTACCCGAGCCTGTATGCGGTGTGGCTGGCAATGACCAACGCCACGCTGTTGCGCCTCAGCCAGGCGAGATTCACCGGGCTGCACAATGTCCTGCGGCTGGCGAGCGATGGCGTGTTCCTGAACGGATTGTGGCGGACCTTGCGCTGGGACCTGGTGGTCGTGCTGTCGGAGCTGGCGATCGCGTTGCCGGTGGCACTGTTCCTCAACCTGAAATTTCCCGGCCGCGCCGTGATACGTGCCGCGGTTGTGGTGCCGTATATCGTGCCGCCGGCGGTCACCGCCCTGCTGTGGGTTTACATGTTCGACGGCAATTTCGGCGTGGTGAACGACCTGCTCGTGAAAACGGGCGTGTTGCAGCACTATTTCCCATGGCTGAGCGATCCGCTCGGCAGTTTCCTGGTGGTGGCTGCCGCGATGGTGTGGTCGGGCATGCCGCTGATGGCGATCGTGCTGCTGGCGGTGCTGCAGACGATCCCTGGCGAGCTGTACGAGGCGGCGTCGATGGATGGCGCGAACGCGTGGCAGAAACTCCGGCGCATCACGCTGCCGCACCTGATGCCCACCATCGCCTTCCTGCTGCTGCTGCGCAGCATCTGGATGGCCAACTACGTCGACATGATCTTCATCATGACACGGGGCGGGCCGGGGTTCAGCAACTACACCGAGGCGGTGTATAGTTTCATGCTGACGCAACAGCTCGAGGTGGGCTATTCCTCGGCGGTCGCGGTGGCGATGGCGTTGCTGCTGATGATGGCGTCGGTGTTCTATGTGCGCCATCTCGCGCGGCGATCGCTGGCATGAGGACGCGGCGGCGCATTCTGGGGTCCATCGGCATTGCGATCGGCGCCGGGATGATCCTGGTGTATTCGCTGGCGCCGATTGCCTGGCTGCTGATCGCATCGCTTACGCCGGAGCACGCACCCAGCACCAATGTCTGGGACAGCGCGCGATCGGTCGTCTATCTGCCGCGGCATCCGACGCTGGGGAATTACCACGCGCTGTTCCAGACGGTGCCGTTCGGGATGTTCTTCCGCAACAGCGCCATCGTCGCGACGGGGACGATGACGCTGGCGCTGACGCTGGGCAGCCTGGCGGCCTATGGGTTCGTGCGGTTTCGCTTTCGTGGCCGGGGGCCGCTGCTGTCGGCGACGCTGATGAGCTACATGATCCCCAGCGTGGTGTTGCTGGTGCCGCTGATGGTGCTGTTCCGGCGGTATGGGCTGATCAACAGCTTCCCCGGCCTGATTCTCGCCGAGGCGACGCTGACTGCACCTTTCACCCTGCTGCTGATGATCAATTACTTCAGCTCCCTGCCGCCGGAACTGGAAGAGGCGGCGCAGGTGGATGGCTGCACGCGCCTGGGCGCGCTGGTGCGGATCGTATTGCCGCTGGCGCTGCCAGGGTTGATGGCGGGCGGCCTGTTCGCGTTCATCATGACCTGGAACGATTTCCTGTTCGCCTTCCTGTTTGCCACGTCCGACAACGTGAAAACATTGCCGGTGATCATGCGGCTGTTCGCCCTGGGTGAGCCGGCGGTGTGGGGCGTGAGCGCGGCGGGAGCGATACTGACGACCTTGCCGGTTGCAACGATCTTCCTCGGCTTCCAACGCATGCTGATCAGCGGCCTCGCAGCCGGGGCGGTAAAGGGGTGAATAATGAAGGGAGAAATGTCCGTGATACATCGAGAACATAAGGGGCTGTCGCGTCGCGCGGCACTGAAGGCGATCGGGCTTGCCGGGGCGGCGGGCGCGCTTCCGCTGACGAGCTTCGCGCAGACGCCGGCGGTGCGCAAACGGGTGACGCTGAATTACTGGACTTGGGCGGATAATCCCAGCCATCACCAGATGCTGGTGGATGCGGTGGATGTGTTCAACAAATCGCAGGGCTTCATCACGGTGCAGCTTGATGCTGGATCGCGCACGGCGGAGGTGCGGCAGAAAGTGCTGGTGGCGTTTGCCGCCGGCGCGGCGCCCGACCTCGCCGGTACTGTGCAGACCGACGTGCAGGATTACTTCGATAGCGGTGTGCTCAGCCCGGTCGATCCGTTCTTCGAGAAATGGGACCAGAAGAGCGACTATTTCCCGAACATCGTCGCGTTCATGCATTCCAAGCCCGGCCAGCCGGTTCTGTACATGGCCAGCCGGATCCTGCCCTATGTGCTGTATTACCGTGCCGACTGGTTCGATGCGGCCAAGGTGGCGCCGCCACAGACTTATGACGACTTCATAGCGGCCGCGCGCGCATTGACGAAGCCGGGCGAGCATGCGGGCTATGCGATGCGCGGGGTGGATTATTATGCCGTGCAGCCGCTGGAACCGATCTGGGGCAGCGCGGGCGTGCAGTTCATCGAGCCCAATGGGCATGTCGATTTCACGTCGCCGGCCGCGATTGCGGTGACGACGAAATGGATTGACATGTTCACGAAGGACAAATCGGCGCAGGCGACGGCGATCACCGATGGCTATCCGCAGCTTTTCGCTTTGATGGAGCAAAGCCGCGCGGCGATGTGGATCTACGGGACGCATGCGAGCCCGCAGCTCAGTGCCGCGCTGGGCGATCGCATCCAGGTGGTGCCGACGCCGAATGTCGGGCCACGATCGTGCATGCTCGCTAATCCCGAAGGCGATTTCATGACGACGAGCTGCAAGGAGAAGGAAGCGGCGTGGGAGTTCCTGCGCTACATGGCGTCCGGCAACAAACAGACCAGCATGCTGGCGCAGGGGCGCGGCTATCTGCCGGTGCGGGAATCGCTTTCCAAGGATCCGAGCATCCAATCCAACCGGTTCTTCAAGGTCGCGATCGGTGATGCCGCGAATTGGTGGACGCCGCCTTTCGCGGCGAAAGGCTGGGCCAATTACACCGACAAGATTGCGCCCTACTGGCAGCAGGCGCTGCGGCAGGATCTCACGCCAGAGCAATGGAACGCGAAGGCGGCCGCACTGCTGCGCGGCGAAGACTAGCGATGCGATGGCCCGGGCGGAGAAATCTGCCTGGGCCTGCTTGCTGCTGCAACGAAAGGAGGACGCGTGTCATCAGCCCTTGATGAAGGCTTGTTTACCGATGTGACGCGCCTGCTGTATCCGAAATCCATCGTGGTGATCGGTGCGTCGGATCGGCCGGGCAATCTTGGCGGCGATACCGTGGAGCGGCTGCTCCGATTCGAGTTCCCGGGGCCGGTCTGGGCAGTTAATCCCAGCGGGGGAACGGTGCGTGGCATTCAGTGCCATCGTTCGGTCGCGGAGCTGCCGGGGGTTCCGGATTCCGCGATCATGGCGGTGCCGGCGGCGGCCATTCTGGACGCGGTGCGGGACTGCGCGGCGCGCGGGATATATCATGGCGTGGCCTTTGCCGGGGGGATGGCGGAAAGCGGGGTCGAGGGGGCAGAGCTGGAGCGGCGGCTTGTGGCGCTTTGTCGCGAGACGGGGTTCAAGCTGTGTGGCCCGAACTGCGTCGGCATCATCAACGCGGCGACGCCGGTCACCTCCACCTTCGCAACCGTGCTGCACGAGTTCACTGCGTTGCGCGCCGGCCCGATCTCGATGGTGACGCAGAGTGGGGGGATCGGCACGGCGGCCTTTTCGCTTGTCCAGCAGGCCGGATTCGGTTTCCGCCACCTGATCAGCGGCGGCAACGAAGCGGTGGTGACATTCTCCGATTATCTCTATGCGCTGGCCCGCGACGAGGGGACGCAGGTGATCGCCGCCTATCTGGAAGGCGTGAAGGACGGTGCCAAGTTTGCCCGCGCGTTGGTTGAGGCGCGAAGCCGGGGCAAGCCGGTCGTGATGATCAAGGCTGGCGCGACCGCGGCGAGCGCGCGTGCGGCGCGCGCCCATACCGGCTCGTTGGTCGGGGAGGATCGTGTTTTCGACGCGGTCCTGCAGGAGCTTGGGGTGATCCGCGTCGGCTCGGTGGAGGAGATGGTGGATGTCTGCCTGGTGCTTGCTGGGTTGCCCGCCAGCAAGATCCCGCGCGGGCCGGGCGTGGGCGTTATTACGTTCGGCGGCGGCAACGGTGTGCTTGCGGCCGATCAGTGCGCGGAGCATGGCTTGTCCAGCCCAATGCTGGATGCGGAGCGAAGGGCACAGTTGCAACCGCTGCTGGTTTCAGTCGCTTCGGCGGCGAATCCCATGGACCTCACGCCCTCGACTGCGTTCCGTGCGGACGGGCTGGCGCGGTTGCCGGAGGCGATGGATGTGCTGGCCTCGCAGCCGGAGATTCAGTCGCTGGTGCTGATCGTCGGCGGGCTGGCGGTACGGGAGAAGGAAATCTCCGCCATTTTCGCGGATTTCTGGCGGCGTTGCCCCAAGGCGGTGGGCATCGCCTGGCCGGCACCGCCTGCCGGCACGCTGGAACGTTTTGCCGCGCAGGGCATCGCCGCTTTCGATGAACCGGACCGGGCGCTGCGGGTGCTGGGCCGATTGGCGGAATTTGGCGCGGCCAACGGGCGTGCGGCGCAAGCGGAGAAACTGGCGCCGCTTGGCTTCGACTGGGCCGCGCAGGTGCCGGCAGGGACGAGCGTTATTTCGGAGGATCGCTGCCATGCGATCCTGCGCACAGCCGGTCTGCCAGTGGCGCCGGGCGAGC
>DATDIC010000145.1:0-10240 GCA_036521275.1 Acetobacteraceae bacterium | reverse complement strand
CCCACCAGCGGCGGCCTGGCTTCCCCCTTTCCGCGGAAATGACGAGATTGCGCGGCGGCGCCAGATCAGGGCGCCGGCATCGCGCGCGACGTCCGGCGAAGGACCGCGGCGATCTTCTCCAGACTGAACGGCTTCTCCACGATCTGGCAGCCGCGCGCCGTCCAGCTTCGCAGCGAGTCATCTCCGGCATATCCGGTGACAAACACGATCGGCAGGTCGGGGACCAGACGCGCCGCCGCATCGGCCAGTTCCGCGCCGTTCATGCCCGGCATCGCGAAGTCGGCGACCAGCAGATCGAAATGCCGCGTCTGCAACAGTTCCAGCGCCGGTTCACCGCCGGGGGCTTCGGCGACGTTGTGTCCAAGCTCGATCAGCATATCGCGCGCCGAGGCACGCGCGCCGGCATCATCATCGACCAGCAGCACCTCCAGCGGACGTGCCGGATCTGCTGACGGCTCCTCCTCGTCGTCAATGGAATCATCCGCGCGTGGAAGATAGACGCTCACGGTCGTTCCGCGCCCAGGTTCGCTGTCCAGCGTCGCGGTACCGCCGAGCTGGTTCGCAAAGCCATGTACCATCGACAATCCAAGACCGGTGCCCTGCCCCGGCCCCTTGGTCGTAAAGAATGGTTCGAATGCGCTGCGTCTGATCTCCTCGGCCATTCCGCTTCCGGTATCGCGGACCGCGACCAGTACATAGTCGCGACGCGCCAGCCCGGCGGGCAGGTCGCCCTCGGGTTGCATGTTGCGGGTGATGAAGGTCAGCGAGCCACCATCCGGCATCGCATCCCTTGCGTTGGTCACCAAGTTCAGCAGCACGAGTTCAAGCTGCGTGGGGTCGGCGAGAGCACGCCACAGATCCTGCTCCAGGTCGTAGCCGACTTGCACCGCACCGCCGCACGCGCGCCGCAACAGCTCCTCGGCCTCCCGGATCAGGTCGTTGACGGCCACCGGCCGTGGCGCAATGACCCGCTTGCGCGCAAATGAAAGCATCTGCGCGGTCAGCCGCGCGCCGCGTTGCGCCGCCTGCTGTGCGATCGTGAGCTGGCGGACCAGCCGCGGGTCCTGCACCCGCCGCAGCGCCAGCTCCAACGAGCCGAGCACCGCGGCCAGCAGATTGTTGAAATCGTGCGCCACGCCGCCGGTCAGCCGACCCAGCGCCTCCAGCTTCGCCGCCTGCTGGAGTGCCATTTCCGCCCGCTGGCGGCGCTCGGTTTCATCCAGCAGCACCTGCAAGCCTGCCTGTTCCCGTGCGGCCTGCTGCATGGCGCGCCTGGATGTCAGCAGCAGCGCCGTGGACGCCAGCACCGCGAAGGCGGCGAATATTGCCAGATGCTGGTACCATTCCGCCAGCACCTGTTGCAGGTCGAGCGTATATATCACCACCAGGTCGGTCTGATGAACGGTGCGGTAGGCGAACATCTTTTCGCGATGGTCGTACCGCGAACGTGCCTCGCCGGTACCGCTATCCGGGCCACGCGCCAGTGCCTGCATCACCGGCCGGTCAGGAGCGATCTTGGAGGACAAGCCCGGTTCCGACGGATACCTTACCAGGATGGTGCCATCCCGGCGCAACAGCGCGGCGGATGCACCGCGATGCCAGGCCAGCGCCGATTCATAAAAGCCACGGAAATATTCCGGCGACAGCGTTACCGCCGCGATGCCGTCGAAATGCCCGTCCGTCACGCACGCCCGGCTGACCACGAACCCGGCCGCCCCCGCCGCTCGGCTATCAAATGGCGAGGTGACCAGCAGCCCGAGCCTGCCCTTGACGGCGGCCTGGAAATATTCGCGGTCCCGGTCATCGTAAGGATACATGGGAAAGGCACGGCTGCTGACTGAATTGAAGCCGTTCGCATCAACGAAAAACGCCGACTGAAGCTGCGGCAATTGCCGGGTCAACCCGACCAGGAATTGATGCACGGCTTCCGAGTGGCCGATCTCTGTCCAGCTCATGCCTTTTATGCGCTGGGTCTGCAGATCGAGCGCCAGTGCCGCGGTTTGCATCACCGCGTCCGCGTGCTCGGCGAGTGCATGGGTGGTCGCGGTCGCCGTATCCCGTGCGCGGGCCATGACCGAGGAATGGTCGTACCACGCCGCCGCTCCGAACATCAGGACCGGTGCAAGAATGGATGCAGCCAGCCATCCGGCGGCAGCCTGCTCCCGGCGCTTGGCTTTGGCCGGTACAAGTCGGACCATGAGAGGATTCTAGCGGCGTCGCCGGTGGACCCCGATGCCACGATGCGTCACGTTACGGTGATCGGCCGAAGCGGAGGAGAACACGCATGACCTCGCAACTCGAATACAGGGTGCAAGCGTGCAACACCGCGCGCGAGTCCGAAAACAAGATCCACGACGATGCCGTCGCCAAGCGGTTCGGCTTCAGCGGCGGGCTGGTGCCGGGCGTGGACGTATATGCGTACATGGTGCATGCGCCGGTCGCGTTCTGGGGCCGCGCGTGGCTGGAGCGCGGCTTTGCCGAATGTCGCTTTCTCAGCCCCGTCTATGATGGGGATGAGGCTGTGGTGCTGTCCGACGAGACCGCCGATGGGCTTGGGCTGCGCGTAGAGAGTGGTGCCCGGAACTGCGCGATCGGCGTGACATCGCTGCCGCGTGACGTCCCAGCAGCGGACGACTTCGACCTGCCGACCCTGCCAGACCAGCGGCCGCCCGCCGATGAAGCGACGCTCGCCGTGGGACGGCTGCTCGGCATGCGGCCGCTGGAGCTGACGCCAGACTACGCGGCGCAGTATCTGACCGGAATTCGCGAGACCGATCCGCTTTATGCAAACGAAGGGCTGGCCCATCCGGGCCTGGTCCTGCGCACGTGCAACTGGGCGCTGAGCCATAATGTCGTGCTCGGCCCGTGGATGCATGTCGGCAGCACGGTGCGGAACCTTGGCCTCGCGCATGTCGGCGACGAACTGAGCGTGCGGGCGCGGGTGACGGCAAACTATGAGCGCAAAGGGCATCGGTTTGTCGAGCTGGATGCGCTGGTGCTGGCCGACGACCGCTCGGTCGCCCGGGTCACGCACGTGGCGATCTACCGGCCACGGCAGATGTTGGAAGCGGCGGACGCGTAACGCCAGCCAGATTGCCGCCGCCGCGTGTTCGCGTCAGGTCAAGCCGAGCGCAAAGCTTGATTGTTGTCTTTGATGCGTCAGTTTTCTTGTCCGCGGCGCACGGGCCTTTCTTCTCTCCGGCCGTCTCCCTTGCCGCTTCCTTCCCTCCAACGGCCGTTTCGGGTAAGCGCCGGCGGCGATGCGCATCCTGTTCGTGACGTCCAACCGCGTTGGCGACGCCGTGCTGTCCACCGGATTGCTGGATCACCTGATCGGCACGCATCCGGACGCACGCATCACGATCGTCTGCGGCCCCTTCGCGGAAGGCGTGTTCGCCCGCATGCCGAACCGGGAGCGCACGCTGATCCTGGATAAGCGGCGCTGGAACCTGCACTGGCTGCCGCTCTGGCTGTGGGCCGCGACGCGCCGATGGGACCTGGTCGTGGATATCCGCGGCTCCGCGCTCGCTTACATGGTGCGCACCGGCCGACGGGCAGTGATGCGCCCGCGCGGCGGCCACAAGATTGCCCAGCTTGCCGGGCTGCTCGGCCTCGATCCGCCGCCGCTTCCGGTGGCCTGGACCAGCGCGTCGGACCGGGCGCGCGCCGCGGCGCTGCTGCCGGCCGGGCGTCCTGTGGTGGCGCTTGGGCCGACCGCCAACTGGCTGCCGAAAGTCTGGCCGGCGGAACGGTTCGCCGCCTTGTTCCGCGCCATCGAGTCCGAACTGCTGCCGGGGGCCGTTCCCGCAGTGCTGGCCGGGCCAGGCGAGGCGGAGCGGGCCATGGCGGCGCCGCTGCTCGCTGCCCTGCCGCAGGCGATCGACCTTGCCGGACGGCTCTCCCTGCCACAGGCTGCCGCCTGCCTGGCGCGCGCGGCGCTGTTCGTCGGCAACGATTCCGGACTGATGCACCTGGCCGCCGCCACCGGCATCCCGACGCTTGGCCTGTTCGGCCCCACGCCGGTGGAGGAATACGCGCCAGCCGGACGCCGAACCGCCGCAGTGGTCGCGGCGGGGCCGTCGATGCAGCAGCTTTCCGTGGAAGACACGCTGCACGCCGCCGCGCAACTGCTGGCCAAGGAACCAATTCCGGTGCTGGCGGAGGCATGGCATCAATGAGCGATGCGCGCGCCACGCCCGATCCCGCCGCCTGACGAAGCATCACTGCGCGAAGCGGCGCTGGCCTATCTTGCGCGTTATTCGGCGACCGAGGCAGGGCTGCGGCGCGTGCTCAATCGCCGGGTCGATCGCTGGGCGCGGAGCCTGGAGGGGGACGAGGCGGCGCCGACAGTAGAAGCCGCGCGTGACGTGGTTCGCGCGGTGGTGGCGCGGCTGGTGGCGGCAGGCGTGGTCGATAATGCGGCGTTTGCCGAAGCGCGCACCCGCAGCCTGGTGCGTGCCGGCCGGTCACGCCGGGCGGTGGCCGCGCATCTGGCCGCGAAGGGCGTGGACGCGGCGACCGCGCGCGCGGTGCTGCCGAGCGATGACGCGACCGAACTCGCCGCGGCCATCGCGCTTACCGCGCGTCGGCGCATCGGTGCGTTTCGCGCAGCGGCTGCCGATGACGCCGCAAGGCGGCGCGAGCTGGGCATGATGGCTCGTGCCGGGTTTCCGCAGCCGATCGCGGTGCGCGCGCTCGGCATGGACCGCGACGCGGCGGAAGCCATCCTGCACCGGCTGCGCAAGGGATGAATTCATGAGCGCATATGACAGCCGGGCCGACACGCTCGCGCACATCCACGCCGTGCGTGACCGGCTGGAGGTGTTCGCGGCTGAGCTGCTGGCGCGCGGACGCGTGCATGACGCCAGCAAGTTCAGCCCCGAGGAAAAAGCCGATCTGGACCGGCTGCTGCCTTCGCTTGCCGGCGTGGCGTACGGCTCGCCCGAGTGGGATGCGGTGATGGTAGAAGCTGCGCCGATGCTGCAGCATCATTACCGGCGAAATTCGCATCATCCGGAGCACTACCCGGACGGCATTGCCGGCATGGACCTGTTCGATCTGGTGGAAATGCTGTGCGACTGGATGGCGGCGGCGGAGCGCAATCCGTCCGACGGCGTCAAGCTGGACCACAACGCGCGGCAATTCGGAATTTCCCCGCAACTGGCTGCCATCCTGGCCAATACATTGTCGCGCTGGCCACCTTGAGTGATGTCGGATCGGTCACTTGACCGCCGGCACGCGGGATGAGAACTGCGGCCGCAAGAGAACCCCGTGACGCGCTCAACATCGATCCAACCCGGGCTGCTCACAGTCCAGGACAGCTTCTTCGGCATGCAGCCTGGCGAAATCGCCGGCCTTGCGGCGGCGGTCATCGTCTGCCTGACCGTCGGGTGGATCAGTGACGCATATCCGGCCTCACTGCCGGTCTGGGCACCGTGGGAATTTTCCTGGACGCAATTCCTCGCTGCGATCCTCGCGCTGGGATGGTACGCCCGCGGTGTCGCGCTGCTGCCCGCCGATGAACGACCAAGCCTGTGGCGGCAGGGAGCTTTCCTGCTCGGCCTGGCTTCGCTCTACACGGTGCTGCTGACGCATTTCCTGTACATGGCGCAGCACATGTTCTTTCTTAATCGGCTGCAGCACCTGGTGATGCACCATTTTGGGCCAGTGATGATCGCGCTCGCCTGGCCGGGCAAGCCGCTGCTGCGGGGCATGCCGGCGCCGCTGCGCCGTCTGGTGCAGAGCCCGGCGGCCGATCGGGTGGTGCGCATCATCCAGCAGCCTATCCTGGCCGGAGCCCTGTTCGTCGGGCTGATCTATCTGTGGCTGATCCCGGCAGTGCATTTCCGCGCCATGATCGATCCCCAGCTCTATACAGTAATGAACTGGAGCATGGTGATCGACGGGGTGCTGTTCTGGTGCCTGGTGCTGGACCCGCGTCCGTCGCCGCCGGCACGCGCCAGCTTCGCGATGCGCATGATCGTCACGGTGCTGGTGATGTTCCCGCAGATCCTGCTGGGCGCGACGGTGACGTTCACCAACACCGTGCTGTATCCCTACTACGATTTGTGCGGCCGGCTGTTTCCCAGCGTGCCGGCGCTGCTGGACCAGCATATCGGCGGCGTGATCCTGTGGATTCCCAGCGCGATGATGAGCTCGGTGGCGTTCATGCTGACGCTGAACAGCGTCCGCCGGCATGAGGAGCAGATGGTTGAACTGGAAACCGACCCGGCGGCGCGCGAGATGGCGCTGCTGGCCAGAAGCTGGACGGGGCGCTAATCGGATGACGGACGCATCGATACCCCGACGCCGGCTGCTGTACGGCGGGGCACTCGGCCTGTTCGCCGCCGGGCTGCTGCCGGCCGCGGCACACGCCGATGACGGCTGGCACAATATCGACGTGACCGGCTCGTCCGCACCGCTCGAAATATCCATGACCCGCGCCGGCGATGGCAAGCAGGTCTCCGCGGCAGACTACAAGGGCCGCGTGGTGCTGCTGTATTTCGGCTACACGTACTGTCCGGACGTCTGCCCGCTGACCTTGACCAACCTCACGCACGTGCTGGACGGGCTCGGCCCGCTGGCGCAGAACGTGAGAATCCTGTTCGTTACGGTCGATCCCAACCGCGACACCCTGCCGGTGCTGAAGGAATATGCCGCGTCCTTCGCGCCGCAGATCCAGGCGTTGCGCGGCAGCCAGGATGCGCTGGCTGCCCTGGCGCGCCGCTATCGCATTGCCTACTCGGTGACGCCGTCGAAGAACCCGCGCGACTACTCGGTGACGCACAGCTCGGCGATCTATGTGTTCGACCCGACCGGCGCGGCGCGGCTGCTGATCCCCTCCATGGCATCGCAAAGCCCGGATATCGACGGCACGGTCGCCGATCTGCGGCGGCTGATCAACGGCGAAGGCTCGCCGGGACTGCTCTCCCGCATCCTGACCCGGCTGCGCCAGCTCGGCTGAGCCGCCGGAGCGGGGCGAAGCGGGTATTTTCACGGTCGCCCGCCATCAAGAAAACAGCCACCGGCCGATGCGCCTGATATACTGCGCCCCAAGCCTGGGACGATTGAGCGCCGCGCGCCGGTCGCGTATCCGGGACAAAAGCGAGACCAGCAGGGGAGCCTCCGATGCCTGAAACCGTGTTCAAGGTGGTCGAAGTTGTCGGCACGTCCGACGAAAGCATCAGCAAGGCAATCAGCGGCGGCATCGAAAAAGCCAGTGACACGCTGCGGAATCTCGGCTGGTTCGAGGTGACGCAGATCCGCGGCCATGTCGAGGACGGCAAGGTGCATCGCTACCAGGTCACGCTGAAGATTGGCTTCCGGCTCGAGGAATAGGCAGCCATGTCCCTGCGCAAGCTGCTGATCCCGCTGCAAAGCACGGCGACGGCCGAGCCGGCCCTGATCACTGCGCTGATGGCCGCGCGGCCGTGGTCGGCCCATATTTCCGTGCTGCACGTCGCCGCCGATCGCAACCGTGAAGACGCCGTGCGCGCGCTGTTCGAACGGTTCATGGCGGCGGAGGACGTGCCGGTGGAAGCGGCCCGCGCCGAGGCCGACCGCCCGACCGCCAGCTTCGCCGCGCTGGTCGGGCGAGAGGGTGAGGTCGTGGCTTATCAGGCCCGGCTCGCGGACCTGACCGTGGTCCCGCATCCGGTCAGTGGCGAGGATGTGTCGTCGTCCGATGCGCTCCACGCGGTGCTGTTTGAGTCCGGTCAACCGGTGCTGATCGCGCCGCGCGTGCCGCCCACGTCGCTCGGGACCCGCGTCTGTCTGGGATGGAACGGTTCGGCGGAATCGGCTGCGGCGGTGTGGACCGCCATGCCCTGGATGCAGCGCGCCGACGCCGTGCGCATCCTGTGGTCGGAGGAGTATCAGCGGCGTGGGCCGATGGCCCCGGAGCTGGCGGAATATCTCGACGCGCACGGGATTTCGGCCGACCGGAAGATGTTCCATTCGATCGATAATCTGGTCGGCGCCGGTCTGTTGGGTGCGGCACAGGAGTTCGGCTGCGATCTGCTGGCGATGGGCGCTTACTCGCATTCGCGGTTCCGGCAGCTCATTCTCGGCGGTGTCACGCGCCACGTGCTGGAGCACGCGGCGCTGCCGTTGATGATGCACCGGTAAGGCGTGGGATCAGCGCGCGACGACCGCCCGGGTGGATGCGATACGGGCTCGTTGGCGGGCATCGAGGTCACCGAGGGCAGCTTGCTCGATGGCCGCGTGCGCTATGCGCAGCCACAAGGCGGATTCCGCAGCGGCATTGAACCGGTGCTGCTGGCGGCCGCGGTACCGGCGCGTAGCGGGGAGCGGGTGCTGGAGATGGGCTGCGGCGCAGGCGCGGCGTTGCTTTGCCTGAGCGCTCGCGTGCCCGGCGTCGGCGGCCTGGGAGTGGATATCGATGCCGGAATGGTCTTGCTGGCCCGCCGCAATGCAGCCGCCAACGGGTGGCCGGGGCTGGAGTTCCTGACCGCCGATGCCGCTTCGGTCGAGGGGATGGGGACGTTCGACCATGCCTGCGCGAACCCCCCGTTCCATCCGAGCGGCGGAACTGCTTCGGCGGATGCGTCCCGCGATCTGGCCAAGCGGGACAGGCCGGGATTGCTGGCCGGATGGGTAGGGGCGATGGCGGCACAGGTGCGCCACCGGGGCACGCTGACCGTCATCCTGGCGGCGGCGGAGTTGCCGCGGGCGATCGCCGCGCTAATGGCGGCAGGCTGTCCGCCGAGCCGGCTGTTTCCGCTATGGCCGCGGGAGGCGCAGGCCGCGAAGCTGGTAATAGTACAGAGCGTGAAAGCCGGCCGCGGACCGATGCGGCTATCGCCGGGGATGCGGCTGCATGCGGCGGACGGAAGCTTTACGGCGGAAGCCCAGGCGGTACTGCGCGAGGGCTGCGGGATCGAGCTGTGATCAACCGAGATCGTTGTGCGGGTGGCGAAGATGCCAGAGCCGCTCGTGGGCGGCCACGAGGCTTTCCATGTTTCGCCGGCGGGTGCCATCCGGCGTGAGGGGGCGCCGGGTAAGCATCATTTCCAGGACGTGAAGGAGTTGCTCGGCGACTTCCAGATCGCCCTGATCGCAGGCATGGTGAAAGGCGATCAGGATCTTGTCCGACAACCGACGGCTGTAACGCGGGGCACCGGCCGTGGAAGTTGCAGTATCGCGAAACACGTCTTCCTCTGCGTGACTCACCCCTACTCCCCCGCCGGCCTTCACTGTCTCGTTTCCCTCGCTAGGACCCTAGTTTGCGACGCAGAGGGTCACCAGCCCATCATAACTGCGCTATTGCCGCGTTATTTTTTCCTATAAAGGCTGGATGTGTCTTTCGGGAGCGCAAAAAAACCGGCGGGCATGCAGGCAGTCTCAAAAACCGGGCGCTTTCGCGCCCTCGTTATCGGCCGCGGCCAGGGCAGGTGCATCACCGAACGCCTCCTCCCACGTGCCGACCGTCGAAGCCTTGCTGTACTCGGTGGCGCGGTTCTCGAAGAAATTCGCATGCTCCACCGCGTTCAGCATTTCGTCGAGCCAAGGCAGCGGGTTGCGCGCCAGCCGATAGATCGGGTTCAGGCCGAGCTGCACGAGCCGCCGGTCGGCGATATAGCGGATATACTCCTTCACTTCCCGCGCGGTTAGTCCCTCGACCGAGCCCTGTTCGAACGCAAGGTCGATGAACGCATCCTCGTGGTCCACGATGGTGGCGCACACCACGTAGATCTCGCGCTTCAGTTGTTCGGTCCAGATGTCGGGATTTTCCTGCACGAAGGTGCGGAACAGGCGGATTACCGACAGGCAGTGCAACGACTCGTCACGCACCGACCACGAGATGATCTGTCCCATCCCCTTCATCTTGCCGAAACGGGGGAAGTTCAGCAGGATCGCAAACGAAGCGAACAGTTGCAGCCCTTCGGTGAAGGCGCCGAAAGCGGCGAGCGTTTTGGCGATCTCGTACCGGCTGTCAACCGAAAAGCCCTGCATGTAATCGTACTTGTCTTTCATCTCCTTGTATTTGAGAAAGGCCTGATATTCCAATTCGGGCATGCCGATCGTGTCGAGCAGATGGCTATAGGCGGCGATATGGATTGTCTCGGTATTGGAGAATGCCGACAGCATCATGAGCACCTCGGTCGGCTTGAACACCCGACTATAGTGCTTCATATAGCAGTTATTCACTTCAACGTCGGCCTGCGTGAAAAAGCGGAAGATCTGGGTCAGCAGGTTGCGCTCGGACTGGCTGAGATTG
>DATDIC010000144.1:0-4668 GCA_036521275.1 Acetobacteraceae bacterium | reverse complement strand
ATGCCCGACTGTCCGGAGGCATGGTACCAGCAAATCGGCCGGGCGGGGCGGGACGGCGAGCCGGCGGAGACCCTGCTGCTGTACGGCGGCGAGGACATCGCCCGCGCCCGCCACTGGCTGGCGCAGTCGGCGGCGCCTGAGGCGCAGAAACGCGTGATGCGGTCGCGGCTGGAATCGATGATCGCGCAGACGGAGACGGTCGGCTGCCGCACCCGCGCGTTGCTGGCGTGCTTCGGCGAGGACTTTTCGCATCCGTGCGGGCATTGCGACAATTGCCTGGCGCCTCCGTCAACCATGAATTGCAGCACCGAGGCACAGAAACTGCTGTCGGCGGTATACCGCACGGGGCAGATATTTGGTGCGTTGCACGTCATCGCGGTCCTGCGGGGCGAAGCCACCGAGGCGGTGCGCCGTCACCGACACGATACGCTGCCCACGTTCGGCGTCGGCGCGGCGCGGTCGATCGAGTTCTGGCGCGGGCTGGTCCGCCAATTGATCGCTGCCGGTGCGCTCGATGTGGATACGGCCGGGCATGGCGGACTATTCCTGGTGGAGGACAAAGCCCGGCCGATCCTGCGCGGCGAGACCGCCGTCATGGTCCGCGGCGATGCGGATGCGCCGCGGCGTCCGCGCCGACCCGCCTCGGCAGTGCCGCCCGCGGTGGCAGCGCCGTCGGGACTGTTCGAGTCGCTGCGTCGCTGGCGGGCAGCCCAGGCCAGGGCGCAACACGTACCGCCTTACGTGATCTTCCATGACAGCGTGCTGCGGGAAATTGCCGCCGTGCAGCCGCGATCACTGGAAGAGCTGGGCCAGATCAAAGGGGTCGGCAGTTCGCGGTTGCGACGCTATGGCACCGAAGTGCTGGCAGCCGTCACCCAGCGGGCGGCAAACCCCGTCGCATCCGCGGGGCCGCCGCACGCAGCCGCGGAACAGGTTCCAGATTCGGCGGCGGGATGAAGGAGGGCAGCGATGTCAGCCGTTCGAGAGGCGGACTCTTCCTTGTCATGCTCGCGCAGGCGGGCACCCATGGCGAGGTCGCGGGTTGCGTGGGCAGGCGTTGGATTCCCGCTTTCGCGGGAATGACGGGGTCGTGGGAAATGACGGGGGATTCGCGGGAATGGCGGGGAAGCAAGCCTGATTCCCAACCTGTTTGTCCGGCATTGGTCATACGCCGGTAACGGGTTTCCCGTCATGCTGATGCCAGACGCTTTCGGCCTTGGAGGCCGCGATCGTTTGCACGCTCAGGAGGCGCCCATGCGCGTGAATGCCCGTTCCGGTCTTGCCACCGCAGCCCTGCTGGTCGTCGTTGCCGCTGCTCCGTTGCCGGCGGCGCACCGCGTACCCCATCCGCGTGACACGAGCAGCGTGCAAGGACAGGTGACGGCCTACAGCGTCACCCCGCGCGGTGACGTCGATGGGCTGATCCTGGACAACGGCCAGCAGGTTCATTTGCCGCCGCATCTTTCCGTCGCGCTGGTGTTTGCCGTCCGGCCGGGCGACACGGTCACGGTGCAAGGCACCAAGCCCAAAGATGGCTCCGTGGTCGACGCCGTGTCCGTTACCAACGACAAGACGGGACAGAAGGTCGAGAGGATGCCGGCGGGCCAGGCAGACGCCGCATCGATGCAGGCGGAAGGACCCATCAAGCTGCAGCTTTATGATCCGCGCGGCCAACTGAACGGGGTCATGCTGGCCGATGGAACGCAAATCTACCTGCCCCCCTCAGCCGCGGAAGCTAGGGCTGCCGATCTGGCACCAGGCCATTCGCTTTACGTGGAGGGCACCGGCTACGCCGGGCCGCTCGGCAAGTCGATCGCTGCCCGCGAGCTCGGTGCCGACAAAGCGAGCGCCGCGATGGTTGAAGACGTGGCTGGTTCGTCCAGCCCCAGTCATCCTGCGCGTCATCCGAAGAAAACCGGCGGGGACGAGTCCGCCGAATAATCACCCCCCTCTCTAGGCCGCCACACCTTCTACCGGCGCCATCGCCGGCCGCCCGCGAATCATGTCCGACGCTTTCTCCGCGATCATCATGGTCGAGGCATAGGTGTTCGCCGACGGCATGACCGGCATGATGGACGCATCCACCACGCGCAGCCGATCCACCCCGCGAACCCGTAACTGATCGTCGACCACAGCGCCCAGGTCGCTGTCCGGGCCCATGCGCGCCGTGCCGATCAGGTGATATGCCGTGGACCCATATCGTCGGGCGAAATCCAGCAATTCGTCGTCAGCTTGCACGCCGTCGCCCGGCAGCGACTCGTGATCGAAATATGCTGCCAGCTCCGGCGTGCGCAGCAGCCGGCGCGCCAGCTTCATGGCGGCCAGCAACACAGCGCGATCATGCGCATGCGCCAGATAGTTCGGCTGGATCACCGGATCCTCGAACGGGTCGGCGGAACGGGCGCGCACATATCCCGTGCTCTCCGGCCTGTGCTGCCATGCACCCACTGTCATTCCGGGATAGTCGTCCAGCAGGCCGACAAAGCCCTGCTTGTAACTTGCCGGACTGAACACGCCCTGGATGTCGGCAAAGTCGAGGCTTTCATCGGATTTCCAGAACCAGTGCACCAATGACGGGCTGAGGGCGAGAATGCTCGGCCGTCCCATGGCCCATCGCGCGATCTGCCCGGCCAGAGGGAGGCCGTGCGACATTTCGTTCATGGTGCGGATGCCCTTCACCCGCGCGACCAGCCGGACCGCATAGTGGTCGCGGAAATTCTCGCCGACGCCCGGCAGTTCGTGCACCAGCGGCACGCCGATCGAGCCGAGCAAACCGGCCGGTCCGATCCCCGATATCTGCAGCAGCTTCGCCGTGTTGGCAGTTCCGGATGATACGATCACCTCCCGCCTCGCCCGCACCTGGTGCGTTTCGTTGCGATGACGCTCGTGCACATAGCGCACGCCCACGGCACGTCGGTCTTCGAACAGGATCGCAGCCGCACGCGCATCGGTGCGCAGCTCCACACCACGCGAACGGGCTGGATGCAGGAACACGCGCGCGGCGGAGTGCCGCCAGCCACGAAAGATGGCGCGCTGGAAATAGCCGACGCCCTCCTGGCGGTCAGCGTTGTAGTCCTGGCAGCGCGGGATGCCCATGCCGACGGCGCCGTCGATGAATGCTTCGGTGATCGGATGGATCCAGTCGATATCGGTCACCGGCAGGCGTCCCTCGGTGCCGTGATAGCGTGTATCGCAGACGCCCAGCCGGCGTTCCGTGCGGCGGAAATAGGGCAGCACATCGACATACGACCAGCCGCGGTTGCCGCGCTGCGCCCAACTGTCGAAATCGGCTCGTTGGCCGCGGTTGTAGACCATGCCGTTGATGGAGCTGGAGCCGCCGACAGTGCGCCCCTGGGTGGTAGGAATGGCGCGGCCGGCGGTGCCTTCCCCCGGCTCGGTCTTGAATTGCCAAGTGTACGCCGGATTGAACAGCATCTTGATGAAGCCGCCCGGCACGTGAATGTACGGATGTCGGTCGGGCGGCCCCGCCTCCAGCACGCAAACCGTGACGCCGGGATCTTCCGTCAGCCGATGCGCCAGCACCGAACCGGCCGCGCCACTGCCGACGATGACATAATCAAATTCGTCTGCGTCACTGTTCGCCACGTTGCCTCCCCGTCGCCTGCTGCGTTTGATTGTCGCCTGCCGGCATCCTAAGCTTGGCACCGAGGGCATTCCAAGGCGGCACGCAACGCCAGGAGGAAGCGCATGGAGTATGTCTGCGACGCACCAGGCGACATGACATGGTTCCAAATCGTGACGGAGGGGGAGGCGGTGGCGGAATCCGACGAGATGGGCCACGCCGTGGAGAAATATTTCCGCCGCGAGCACGACAAGGCGGAGGCCAGCTTCAAGCCCGCCTCCACCGTGTTCTTCGAGCAGGCCATCGGGCTGGAGGGGCACATCCGGCGCGAGATGCCGCTGTTCCTGACGCTGCGGGACATGGACGGGAAGGCGCTGGTCACCGCCATGCTGCCACCCGGCGGCAAGCCGGACCGTTCCTTCACCCCGATCATCGTCGGTCCGGCGAATGCCGATCCCTATCCGCGTCACGGTGAGGCGATCCGCGCCCTGGCGGATCATCTCGGTCTCGCGCTGGACCGCGCGCGGTGTTATCCGTATCGCAGGTAACCAGAGAAGGAGGCAGGTTCGATGGCCATCACGCTGGACGAATTCGCCGGCCGATGCCGGCAGGCGCTGCGCGAGCATCCAGGGCCGGAGGGTCGCGGGAAGGTTTGCGCGCTGGTGCAGGACGCGCTGAAGGACAAGGCGTTCGTGGAGGCGCATATCGATCCGGACGGTCCGGAGCGGAAGGTGCTGTACGAGGATCCGGAGCTTGGGTTCACCATCCTGGCGCACAGCTATCACGGCGCGAAGAACTCCAAGCCGCACGATCATGGACCGTCCTGGGCGATTTACGGACAGGCATCGGGTGAAACGATCATGACCGACTGGGAGTGCCTGGAGCGCCCAACCGGCACCAAGCCTGGCAAGGCGCGCTGGGTGCGTGACTACACGCTGGCGCCGGGGATGGCGTATCTGTACGAGCCGGGAGTGCTGCACTCGCCGCGGCGGGACGGGTCCACACGGCTGCTGCGGATCGAGGGCGTGAACATGGACAAGGTCCGGCGGCTGCCATACGAGGCGGTGGAGACGGCGGCGGCGTAG
>DATDIC010000143.1:0-12693 GCA_036521275.1 Acetobacteraceae bacterium | reverse complement strand
CGGCCAAGCGGCCCTTCATCCGCCCCAGCCTGTTCAAGGACCGTAATTTCTCCGCCGGACTGGCAATGATGTTCGCGATGGGCACCATCCTGGTGTCCAGCTCGGCGCTCATGGCGCCATGGCTGCAAGGGTTGGGCAATTACCCAGTAGAGACCGCGGGCCTGGTCATGGCTCCGCGCGGCATCGGCACCATGGCGGCGATGATGCTGGCCGGACGATTTTCCGCGAGGCTCGATCCGCGCAAGCTGATGGGCCTCGGGGTCCTGCTGGTCTGCTGGTCGTTGTGGACGATGACCGGGTGGACGCCGGACGTATCGGAGACCACGCTGATCGTGACGATCATCGTGCAGGGCGCGGGGCTGGGCTTCGTGTTCATCCCGTTGCAGGTGATCGCATTCGCCACCCTGGCACCCAGCCTGCGCACCGACGGGGCTTCCCTGTTCAGCCTGCTGCGCAACATCGGCGCGGCAATCGGGGTTTCGATCACCTCGGGGCTGCTGGCGCACAACACCCAGGCATTGCATGCCGAGATCGGCGCCTATGTCACCCCATTCAACCGCGCGCTGCAGCACGGCGCCGTGCAGGCATGGCTCGACCCGGCCACGCGGCACGGTGCGGCGGCGCTGGATCGCATCATCAATCAGCAGGCGCAGATCATCGCCTATATGGACGACTACAAGCTGATGATCTTCACCACCGCCCCGGCGCTGCTGCTATTGCTGATGATGCGCCGCCCGCGTGCCCAGGCCGTACCACCCGCCGAGACGCATGCGGCGATGGATTGAACGGCCGCGAAGGCGTCACGAAAGCGGGCATCCAGGCGAGAGATCCGTCGTGCCCGCGAAGGCGGGCATCCACGCGAGAGCCCACGAAATTCCGGGGCTTGGCCTAAATTCCCGCTTTTCGCGGGAATGACGAACGTGGGTCACCTCATGCGGCCTGGCCGGATATAACCACGCAACGCCCTACAGCCGCCTCGCCTCAATGATCCGCTTCAGGAAACTGCGAGTGCGCTCCTCCGTAGGTGAGTCAAAAATCCTTGCCGGCGGGCCTTCCTCATGTACCACGCCGTTGCACAAGAAACAGACCTTCGCCGCCACCTCCCGCGCAAACCCCATTTCATGGGTCGCCAGCAGCATGGTCATCCCCTCAGCCGCCAGGTCGCGCACGATGTTCAGCACCTCCGCCACCAGCTCGGGATCCAGCGACGAAGTGATCTCGTCCAGCAGCAGCACCATCGGGTCCATGGCCAGCGCCCGCACGATGGCGGCGCGCTGTTGCTGCCCACCCGACAGCCGGTCCGGATACTCCCTCGCTTTGCCCTCCAGGCCGATGCGCGTCAGCAGCGCCATCGCCCGCGCCTCCGCCTCGCCGCGGGGCTGCCGCAGCACGCGCACCGGAGCGAGCATCACGTTCTCCAGCACCGTCATGTGCGGGAACAGGTTGAAGCTCTGGAACACGATGCCGACGTCCCGGCGCAGCGCATTCACGTCGATCCCCGGCCCGCTCACCCGGTTGCCGTGGATGCAGATCTCCCCCGAATCAATCGTCTCCAGACCGTTGATACAGCGCAGCAATGTCGATTTGCCGCAGCCGGACGGACCAATCAGGCAGACCACCTGGTGCTCGTCCACCTCCAGGCTCAGACCGGTGAACACCGGGTGGCTGCCGAAGCGTTTGCGGATATCGCGGATCTCGATCAGTGGCATGGCCCGTTGCCGCCGCTCAAGTCGCGCCGACGCGCATGCGCCGCCGGTCGCGCTCGATCAGCCGGTCGACCAGCCGCGCCTGAGGAATAGTGATCACAATGAACAAGATCGCCACCGTCGTCACCGGCGACAGGTTGAAACGGTTGCTGGCGATGATGATCGACTGGTTGAACGCGTCTATGCTGCCGATCACGTTGACTAGCGCCGTGTCCTTCTGCAGCCCGATGAAGCTGTTGAGCAGCGGCGGAATGATATGCCGCACGCCCTGGGGAATGATGACGAAGCGCAGCGTCTGCATATAGGACAACCCGAGCGACCGGGCGGCAGCGGTCTGGCTCCAGTGGATGCTCTCGATCCCGGCCCGATATACCTCAGCGACATAAGCGCCCGAGGTCAGCGTCAAGGCCAGAATGGCAAACGAATTCTGTGAGAAATCCTTCACGATCGGCAGGCCGGTCAAAGGGATGCCGAAGCCGATCAGGTAGATATTGATGATGGCCGGCAGGCTGCGGAAAATATCCACATAGAACGTTGCGATCATGCGGATCGGCTTGCCGGCCGCACCAGGCGCAAGCCGAGCCATCGCGACCACAAGGCCCCAGATCAGCACCAGCACTTCGGCAATCAGGAAAATATAGACGTTGATCCAGAACGCCTTCAGAATCAGAAAGAACGTGTTGCCGATCAGCGGCAGGTCGAAGAACGTGCGGCTGACCGCCAGATTATTGGCAATGAAGAATTGCGCGGTCAGCAGCACCAGGAATTGTGCCGCCGCGTAGCCGAAACTGATCCAGATGAAATGACGGGCCGATGCAGCGGCCACCCTCGCTTCAACCACGTCGCCTTGGGTCAGTATCTCGTTCGCCTGCGTGGCCAGCCGCATGCTGCGCACCGCCGGCCACAGCAGGAACACCGCCGCCACGCCGATCAGCACAAGAAGACTGTCGGCAACAGGTCCGGCCTGTCCCAGAGTGACCAGCGCGCCATGAACGCTGCGCAGCGTGCCCCAACTGCACAGCACAACGAGCGCTGTCACCGCCACCGCGGCGGCAGCCGCCGTCGTTGCACTCGGCGGCGGAGCGCTGGCGCGAAAGTGCCGGTCACCCTCCGGCTGTACACCGCCACCCGGCCGGCCGCTTTCCGGCACCGGCCGCGCATCGCTCAAGCTCATGGTCCGCCGCCGCCCCGGTGCAGCTATCGCCGGCCTGTCACGGCGTCAGATACGGAACCTTCGTCGGATCCGCCCCCCACGCCTCGGCCAGGTATTTGGTCGCCAGCTTCTCCAGCGTGCCGTCGTCCTGCATCGACTGGATGATCTTGTCGAACGTCGCTCCGTTCACCGATCCCTTCGGATAGACCGCCCCATAACTCTCGCCGGTCTTGTACTGGCCGCCAACTTCCAGCGCGCCCTTGGACGCCGCTGCGTAAGCCAGCACATAGGCCGTGTCGTCCGCCGCCGCATCGATCTGCCCGGCATTCAAGGCTGCCATCATCGCCGGTACGTTGGGATACTGCCTTGGGGGCGACGACGGCTTCACCACGTTGGCGATGAAATCACCTCCCGTGGTGCCCTGATGCACGCCGATGCGCATCGCCTTGACCGACTCGTTATCGACCTTGGTGCCCTTTTTGACCAGGATCCCGATATCGGAGCTGAAATATGGAATCGAGAAATCGACCACCTTTTTCCGCGGCTCGGTGATCGACGCCTCCGACAGCGCCAGATCGTAATTCGTCGTATGCCCGCCAATCAGTTGCGCCCATGACACGTTGACCACCGCCACCTTGTCCAGTCCGGCGCGATAGGCGATGTCCGCGGCCATGCAATATTCATAGCCATCCTTGATCGTGTCCGGCGTATCGCCGTTCCACCAGCCCGGCGCCGGCAGGCTCACCTCAACCGTCAACTGGCCGGGCGTTGCCGGGGTGATGTGATACGCGCCTTTCTGCCCGGTGACCTGGCAATCGCCATATCCTGCCGCAACAGCCGGCCCAGCCAGGCCGAACACCAACGAGAGTGTCAGCAGCAAATGGCGGCTGAGCGGCCCTGACCGGGCAACCGCGAGCAATCGACGCGACATTTTGTTTCCTCCCCGTGTGAATGCAGTTTCCGTCGTCTTTCTACCGGACGGGTCCATCCTTGTTCCAATCCCGCGCGTTGCTCCCCAGCATGAACTCGCCGACTTGCAGCGGCGGGTATTTCGGCGGCCGACCCGGCCCGGTACAGCTCGGCAGGCATGCTACCACCGCATCGAAATCAGGGATTGCGAAAAACGGCACCGAGAAGCGTTCCAGGCCCGACCGGTTGATCACCCGGTGCGGGGTGGAGGCAAACCGGTCGTTGGTCCAGCGCGCCATCATGTCGCCGATGTTGATGACGAATGTGCCGCTGATCGGGGGTACCTCGATCCACTGGTCTCCCCGCTGCACCTGCAATCCACCGACATCGTCCTGGCACAGAATCGTAAACGCCGTGGTGTCCGAGTGTGGGCGCAACCCGAATTGCCGTCCTGGCGTCACCGACGGATGCGGCGGATAATGCAGCAGGTTGATCTGCGTCAGCGGCTTGGTATAGAATGCAGCGAAATAATCCTCGGGCAGATCAAGCGCCAGCGCGAACGCGCGCAGCAACCGGCCAGTCAATCGTTCCATCCGGTCGTAATAGCCTGTCAGAACCTCCCGCCATCCGGGCAGGTTTTCCGGCCATTGGTTCAACGCATGAACCCGGTTCCCTCCCCTGATATCCGGATCGTCAGGCGAAAACTCATGCTGATACTTGAAGCTTTCATTCAGGTCGGGTGCATCGGCCTGGTCGGGGTACATCCGTGACCCCAGCGGCTGATAACCGCGATTCTGCTTGGGAGTCAGCTTGATCTTCAGCCGCTCTTCCAGCGGCAGGGAAAAGAACCGGCGCGACGCCGCGAAAACAGCCTCGATCTCGGATTGCGCGACGGCATGGCCGGCAAGATAAAAAAACCCGGTGCCTTCGCAAGCATCACGGATTTCCGTGGCGATCCGCGCCTTGCCGTCCACGGTCCCGCCTAGGAACGGAGCAAAATCGATCACCGGGACCTGTGGCATTCACGACTCCCATGGCTGGTGCCGCTTCAACAGCGAGTTGGTCACAGCAACCGGACGCGTCACCAACGCCGCGCCTCAATGCTCCACGCCGGAATTGCCTATACAAAACGTCCACGCGCAGTGTCAAGGCAAGCGCCGGCGCACTGCCCGATCGCTCATGTCAGCAACCGGTCGATTTCACCCGCATCCACATCCTCGAGCCGCGCCGGTTGCCAACGGGGTTGGCGGTCCTTTTCCACCACCATCGCCCGCACGCCTTCAATGAATTCGTAGTACGGCGTGATGGTCCGCGACGCCCGCAGCTCGGCATCCAGACACTGGCGCAAGCTGCGATCCTCGCCCTCCCGCAGCAGCCGCCGCGACCAGACCAGCGACGAAGGCGACATCTGCCGCAGCGTCTCTGCCGTGCGACGCGCGAACGCCTCCTCATTGTGCTCGAGCCGCCGCATGATCTCCACCATGTCGTCGGCGGCAAAGCAGCGGTCGATCATCTCCCGCTCGGTCGCCAGAGAAAAAGCCGGGAGCGGCGCCGCATGCCGCGCCAGTGCCGCCACGCCGTCCGCCGCAAGATCGGCCGATAACGTCGCCAGCTCCGACCGCGGCACGAAATGTGTCGCCAAGCCCGCGTGTATGGCGTCGGCGCCCTGCATCCGAGCGCCAGTCAGCGCCAGATAGATCCCCAGGCGGCCGGGCAGCCGCGGCATCACATAGGTGGCGCCGATATCTGGAAAGAAGCCGATCGCCGTCTCCGGCATCGCGAACAGCGCGTGCTCCGTCGCAACCCGATACGCGCCGTGCACGGACACGCCAATTCCGCCGCCCATGCAGATGCCATCGACCAATGCGATATACGGCTTCGGATAAGTCGCAATCAGATAGTTCAGCGCGTATTCTTCGCTGAAGAACGCCTCCACCTGCTCCGGGCGTCCTTCCAGATGGAATTGCCGCACCGCGCGGATGTCGCCGCCAGCGCAAAAGGCCCGATCGCCGGTACCTTCGATCACCACTGCATGAACGTGCGGATCATCCAGCCAGTCCCGCAGCGCCCGGTCACAGGCTCGGATCATGTCAAGATCCAGCGCGTTCAGCGCCTTCGGACGGTTCAGCAGAAGGCGTCCAATTCGTCCATCGCGGGACGCGATCACGCTCGCTTCGCCCTGCATGCCCTTACCTCCTGCGTCAAACCCGCTATACAGGCCCGTCACTGCGTTGCCCATCTGCCGACCGGACTGTAGCGTCTCCCGGAACAACAACGGGGAACCCATCATAATGCTTGCCCGCAACCTCCTGGTGGCCGTGGCGGTATTCGCGCCGGGCATCGGGGGCATACCGGTGCCAGCCGCATTCGGACGCGATCTCACGGTCGTCGTGCATGGAGCGTCAGACAGCACCGCGATCCAACAGGTCTTTGTTGCGCCGTTCACCAGTGCGACCGGCATTCCGGTATCCGTCCAAAGCTGGAACGGAACTCCCGATGCATTGGCCGCGGGGCTCAAGCAGCCCAGCAACTGGGATCTGGTTCAGGTCGGCGCCGGCGACCTGCAGACCGGATGCGCCGCGGGTACGCTTGAAAAGCTCGATTGGTCGCAGATCGGCGGGAAAGATCATTACCTGCCGCAAGCGGCATCGGACTGTGGCGTCGGAGCGACGCTGAACAACCTCGTTCTCGCCTGGAATCGCGACAAATTCCCCGGCAATCCCACCTGGGTTGATTTCTGGGACGTCGCCAAGCTGCCCGCCAAGCGTGGGTTGCATCGCGACGTGGTCGGCAACCTGGAGATCGCGCTGATGGCGGACGGAGTCGCGCCTGCCGACGTGTATAAGACCCTCGCCACAAGCGAAGGTGTCGATCGCGCGTTCCGCAAGCTCGACCAGCTCAAGCCCTATATCGTCTGGTGGGACACCGATGCGGACGCCGGGAAGATCCTCAGCACGGGCGACGTGCTGATGACCAGCGCGCCATCGCCGGAGATCGTCCGTGACACGCAGGCGAGTCATCGCAACTTCGGCATACAATGGACAGACAGCCTCTACGATGTACTTAGCTGGGCAATCGTGAAGGGCACGCCGAACCTCCGCGACGCGGAGCAGTTCCTGTATTTTGCCGGAACCCCGGCCATCGAGGGTCGGCTCGTCGAGCAGTTCGGGCTCGGCGGGCTGGCGAAAGGAGCCAATGACGCATTGTCGTCCAACCTGCTCGCTGTTTCTCCAACAAGTCCGGCGAACCTCAAATCGGGGCTGCAGATCGACACCGGCTTCTGGCACGACAATCTGGCCAAGCTGCGCCAACGCTTCGATGCATGGCTTGCGCATTGAACGTCTGATCGGCACAGCACCCGCGGCGCAACGCCGCGCGCACATGGCATGGCAACCCCAGCCGCACAGCTAACCCTCGCCGACGCCGGGTCCCAGGTCGTGCTGGCATTTGCCGGCCGGCTGGATGCGGCCGAAGTCGCCCGTCTCTGGCGACAGGCGCTGGACGCAGCGCGGCGGGTCCGCGGGCGTAACCTGACCATCGATCTGTCCGCCGTGGAAACCTGCGACATGGCGGGCGCCACGTTGCTGGTGGCGACTGAGCAGGCGCATGGCGCTCCGGCGGCTCTGGCAGGCGGCAGCGAGCATGTCCAGGCGATGGTGGCGCGGGCCCGCGCGGCGGCGAGCGTTCCGCCGGCTGTGCCGGCTCCGCCGCAGCAGACCTACAAGGAGTTGCTCCGCGCCGGCCTGATCGCCGCCGGCGACGGTTTCGCATTCCTGGGCCAGGTCGCCCTCGCAGCACTTCGCCTGCCGGCACATCGGCGGATGATGCGGTTCTCGGACCTGTTCCGCTACGCCGACCAGGCCGGCGTCCGAGCGCTTCCGCTGGTCGTCATGCTGGGCTTTCTGATGGGGCTGATCCTGGCATTCCAGTCGGCGGTTCCCATGCGGGAATTCGGCGCGGAGTTGTTCGTCGCCAATCTCGTCTCGGTCAGCCTGACGCGCGAACTGGGGCCGTTGCTGGCGGCTGTGATCCTGGCCGGCCGCACCGCATCGGCCTTCGCCGCCGAGATCGGCACCATGAAAGTGAACGAAGAGGTCGACGCACTCACCACGATGGGCATAGACCCGGTCACCATGCTGGTGCTGCCGCGCCTGATTGCGGCGGTGCTGGCAATGCCGGTCATGGCGGTGGCGCTGGACCTTGCCGGTCTGCTCGGAATGGCCGTGGTAATGCGTGGCTTCGGCTATCCGCTGGCGATAATCGAAGCCCAAGTACAGACCTGGACCACACCGGCCGACCTGCTGGGCGGTCTGTTCAAGGCCGTCTGTTTCGGTGCGGTGATCGCCGCTGTCGGCTGCCGTTCCGGCCTTACCACCGGCCTCGGTCCGCGCGCGGTCGGGGTGTCCGCCACGGCGGCCGTGGTCGGCGGGATCGTGGCGACCATCGTCCTGGACGGCATCTTCGCAGTGTTCTTCAACCGGCTGGGGCTATGATGGACGCGCCGATGGCCGCCCCGGGTCCGCAGCCCGATCCGATCATCCGCGCAACCGGCCTGACCCAGCGGTTCGGTCGACGCACGATCTTCCGCGATGTCAGTTTCACCGTCGCCAAGGGAGAGATATTCGTCATTCTCGGCGGCTCCGGCTCAGGGAAGTCCACCCTGATGAAGCAGCTTATCGGCCTGCTTCGCCCGTCCGCCGGCCGGATCGAGATTGCCGGGCGGGAGGTGACCGGGCCCGGAGCCGCCGCGGCCTGGGCCGGTGTACAACGGCAAATCGGTGTGATGTTCCAAGCGGGCGCGTTGTTCGGGTCCATGTCCTTGCTGGAGAACGTGATGCTGCCGTTGGAGATGTTCACGGACCTGCCACCGGATGCGCGGGTGGCGATCGCGCGGGTCAAGCTCGGCCTCGTCGGGCTGATCGACGCAGCTTCCCTGTATCCGGCGGAGATTTCCGGCGGCATGGTCAAGCGCGCGGCAATCGCACGGGCTCTGGCGCTCGACCCGCCGCTGCTGTTCCTCGATGAGCCGGCCGCCGGACTCGATCCCATCACCGCCGCTGGCCTCGACCGGCTCATTCTGGGCCTGCGCGCAGACCTCGGCACGACCTTCGTCGTCGTCACCCACGAGCTGACCTCAATCCTCACCATCGCCGACCGTTGCCTGATGCTGGACCGGCACGCCTTTCCCGATGCCGGGGGCGTTATCGCCCTCGGCGACCCGCGCCGGCTCGGCCGCGAGAGCCAGGATCCCACCGTCCACGCCTTCTTTCACCGCGAACCGCTGCCGGCCGGAGCCGCCTGATGGAGACGCGTGTCGCCCAGGTCCGGGTCGGACTTCTTATCCTTGGCGGGATCATCGTGGTCCTGGCGCTGGTCTGGTTCCTGCGCGGCGGGCAGATCACCCGCGGAACCCTGTTCGAAACCTATTTCGACGAGTCAGTACAAGGCTTGCAGGTCGGCTCGGACGTGCAATATCGCGGCGTGCCGGTCGGGCGCGTCACGGCACTGGGCGTCGTCAGCGCCGAATACGGGGGCGGCCGCGACACCGCCGCGCCACTATATCGGGCGGTGTATGTCCGCTACCTGGTGGACACCGCGAAGATCGGCCACTTCGCCAACGTCTCCGAAGCCGTCCAGGGGGGGCTCCGCGCCCGCCTGGGCACCCGGCTGATCACCGGGCTGAGCTATATCGACCTGGATTTCGTGAACCCGACCTCGCATCCGGTGCCGACCCTTCCGTGGCAGCCCCTGGCCGCGTTCGTTCCGTCGATCCCGAGCGCTTTCACCCAGGTGCAGAATGCTGGCCAGGAAGTGTTGGCGAAGCTCGACCAAATCGACTTCGGCGCGCTGATCGCCTCGGTCACCGAACTGTCGAACGATTTGCGGGCCGAGATCGACAGCGGCGACCTGCACAAGACCCTGACGGCCGCCCAGGAACTGCTGGCCACTTCGAACCAGGCGGTGAAGGGTGCGGATCTGCCGGGACTGTCCGCCAACCTTCAACGAACATCCGATTCGTTGCAGGGCTTGGCCACCAACCCGGACCTGGCGAAGTTGTTGAAAGGCGGCGCGCTTGCCACCGATCGCCTCGCGGAGCTGACGGGGCGGATGGGTGCGCTGATCACGGCGCTGGAGGGCACCGTCCGCCAGGCACAGGCGGGGGCGGCAAACCTTCAAGCTGGATTGCAGCCGATCCTGACGAATCTGTCCTCGGCATCGCAGAACCTGCGGGAGCTTGCGGAATCACTGCGCCAATATCCAGCTCAGGTGCTCAGCGCGCCGCCACCACCCACGCGGGGGTCCCTCAGATGAGCGTCGGTCCACGGTTGCTGCCGCCGCCTCGCCGCCTCGTGATTCTGAGCCTCGGTGCACTGGCCGGGTGCAGCGTGTTGCCACAGCCGTCTTATGTTCAGCAGACGCAATGGCCGTTGGTGGTACGCCGGCCGGAATCGGTGCCGCCGCGGACCAGGGGCCGTGTGCTGGTCGTGCGCTCGCTGTTGCCAGCTCCGGGCCTGGATCAGCGCGGGCTGCAATGGCTGCTGCCGAACGGCAGCGTGCATGTCGATTTCTACAATCAATGGGCGGTGCCGCCGGCGCAGGGGGCGACCGACGATCTGCGGCGCTGGTTGGCGGCATCCGGCCTGTTCGCGGCGGTCGTGGCGCCGGACAGCGGCTTGCTTCCCGATCTCAGCCTGGAGGGCGAATTGACGACGTTCATCGCCGACCCACGCACGCTCACCGCGCACGCTGCCCTGGCCTTGGTGCTCGTCGATGCACACCCCTCTCCGGCGAAGGTGTTACTGCAGAGGACGATCAGCAGCGATGCACGAATGCCGGTCGATACGCCGACCGGCGTCGCTCAAGGACTGCTTGCAGCTTTGACCGGAGTGCTTCGCCAGACCGAGGCGGCCCTGGCAAATTTCGCGCGTCCCTGACGGGTCCGCCCGCCGACATGCCCGTGAAAGCGGGAACCCGGCGACAGCCCGTAGACCCACGATCTCGATGACCCCTTGAAGCCCCGTGATCCGTCCGTCCGCAAACCCGTCATGCCCGCGAAAAGCCCGTCATGCCCGCGAACGCGGGCATCCACGCCTTCGCGGGCACGACAGAGACGGGTCACATTCAATACGGGTCTGGCACTACTGCCTGAACGCACGAGCCCCAGCTCAAAACAAATGAGCTGGGAAGATTCCCCTGCAAGCCAGCCCGAAACCCCATCCGTAAAACGGGGAAGGAGCACTGTCCGATACCGGACAGTGCTCCTTTTTCATCCTTAAATGTGGGATCAGGCTTTCCGACGCCGTGTCACGCCCAGCGCAACGAGGCCGGCGCCAAGTAGGGCCAAGGAAGCCGGCTCCGGTGCCGAGATCGGGACAGCCGGCGCGACCAGCGTCCCGGACAGATTGATAACACCGTTGCCAATCTGACCCATGGAAATCTGCATCGACGCCGTATTCGTGCCGAGCACACCCGAGGTGTCCGTGACCATGCCCAGCAACTCGAACCCAACTGTTCCGGTTGGGCCGGAACCACCACGACTGGCGACTGTGGTCTCTTCCTGTGTGAAGGTAAAGACGAAGTTATCCACAGTCACCGTCTCGGGGGAGATCGAGACCAGTGTGTGAAGTGGCCCGATCGGCACTGTCAGCGGGGCGATGGCAACTGAATCGCCGGTCGCCACTTGAGGAGCGAAGTTACCGGTCACCGCAGTGTTGACAGTGGACGAACTGGGCAGCGTCACCGCTGTGGTCGTCGGCCCCACAATCCCGCCCGGAACCGCCGTAACAGTTCCAATCGGCGCAAAGCCAAACGACCCGGCGATTAGAGTAGCGTTCGCCGCAGCGGAGCCAGCAACCAACCCGAGCGCAGCTCCCGCACCCAGGATTGTTCGGCGAGTCCAAACCGAAAACCGCATTGTAATGGCCCTTTGCCTTTGTAAACCGATCCGCCCCGTGCAGACCTGAACCGACAATAGCATTAAGTTTCCGAAAGGCAAGAGAAAGCTTTGGGTGGAATAAAAATCCGGGTGGGCATCGTACGGCGCATCGCCTGGGGTCCACCGCCCGGAAACCCGTAACATCCAATCGGAAACCGTAATAAGCCCGCAGATCCAGCCGATCACATTTGCCTGAACTGCCCAATGGACCCCATAACTAACGCGAGTTATACATTCGTTAATATCCCGTAAATCGCGGAAGCCAATCTGCCAGGAAAGCCATGCCCAGTTTCAAAACAGACAGATTTGCACGGGTCGTTTTGCACCAGTCACGCTGACGCGGCAGCGCGAATCGCAAAGCGACCACGCTTCAGCACCTGAATCGGTATCGGGGTCTCTGAAACTCGATACCAGGCAGATATTTCCAATCAGCCAGAAACTGCCCTGGTCGCGGCAGACAGCGCCTTCCACACCGTCTCGGGCGTTGCCGGCATGTCCACGTGCTGCACGCCCTCCGCGGCGAGCGCATCGATGATCGCATTCATCATGGCCGGCGGGCTCCCGACCGCGCCCGCCTCGCCCGCGCCTTTGACGCCGAGCGGATTGGTGGCGCACGGAATCTCCAGCAGCTCCACTTCGATGGGTGGCAGGTTGTCCGCCCGCGGCAACGCGTAATCCATGAACGTGCCCGACAGAAGCTGTCCCGATTCGGGGTCGTAAGCGGTCCGCTCCATCACCGCCTGGCCGAAGCCCTGCGCCACCCCACCCTGCACCTGGCCCCGTACGATCAGCGGGTTCACCGCCTTGCCGAAATCGTCGCACACCACGTAGCGCAGCACGTCCACATGCCCGGTCTCCGGATCCACCTCCACCTCGGCCAGATGGCAGCCGTTCGGGAAGGTGTGGAAATCGATGTTCGCCACCTCGGCGGCGTCCAGGGTGGTCGCCGTTTCGCCGCGCGCCGCCCGGGTCCGCTGGGTCTCGGCCAA
>DATDIC010000142.1:0-3125 GCA_036521275.1 Acetobacteraceae bacterium | reverse complement strand
TTGCTACGTGGCACGGCAGCAAGACGTGGATGCTCGGCCTTCGCCGAGCATGACGTGGGCGGTGCGTCGGTCAGGGTACGTCAATCCTTTCGGCGCTTCGTATAGATCACGCGCTCGATGGTGCCGATGCGCGCTATCATTGGCCGGGGTACGGGACCAGCAGTTTGGCCTGCGCCAGATCGGGTGGCGTGACGAGCTTGATCACCCCGTCCTGGATCTGCACCAGGTGCTGGGAAAATCCGGTGGCGAGGCCATACGCATCCACCTTGAAGGTACCCTGAACCGTCGGCACCGGATGGTGCAGCAGCCAGTCGCGGAGCTTTGCCTGGTTCAGCGACTTGGTTGCCGCCACCGCCGCACCGAGCACTTCGACCGCGGCATAGCCGCCGGCGGCATGGTAATCCGGCTCGGCGTGGTATTTCGCCTTGTAGGCAGTAATGAATTCGGCGTTTCCCGGGGTCTTGAAGTTGGCCCACCAGGTGGTGTTGGAGACGATGCCGTTGGCGAGCGGGCCGACCGCCTTGATGAACGCCGCCTCCACCGGACCGATCGTCTCGGCCAGGTAGTGCGGAGCGAACCCCTGGTTGTGCAGCGACTGCGCCAGCCCGACCGCGTCGGGGTAGTAGCTGCACGCGATCACCACATCCGGATGGGCATTCTTGATCGCCAAAGCGATCGCCGCGAAATCCGGCTGCGGCAGCGAGTAGGTGGACTGATACACCATTTTCATGCCGAGCTTCTGTGCCTGACTGACGCGCGCCCGGTAGCAGGCCAGCGAGAATGCGGATTTCAGACCGACCGCGGCAACCGCGGTGGCACCCCCCGTCTTCGCGATCGGCAGCAATTCCTCGAGGTACTGCAGCGAAGAAGCAATCCCCTGGAAGTTCCACTTGTTAGGCTTTCGGAACAGGTCGGGCAGCGAAGCTCCCGCTTCGATGGTGGCGTACTGGTATTTGTTGACCAGCGGTGCGATCGCCTGGGTGATGCCGCTGGAGTACGGCCCGAGCAGCAGATCGACCTTGTCGTTGGTGATCAGCCGCGTGTAGAGGCGGACCGCGGTTCCCGGATCGCTCTTGTCGTCATACAGTTTCAGCGCGAGCTTTCGTCCCAGCCAGCCGCCGTGTGCGTTGGCTTCGGCGATCCCGAGTTCGATGCCGCGATTCTGGTAGTCGGCGTCCTCCGCCAGCGGCCCGCTCTCCGAGGTGGTGGCACCGATCACGATCGGCCCGGCGGCCTGCGCCGTCCCGCCGGCCAGCATCCCGAGGCCGGGCAGAAGCATCGCGGCACCCAGCATGACCCGCAGTCCGGATATGATTTTCATCGGTCTCTCCCTTCGCTGTTCTTGTTCGGATCGCAATCGAGCTGGGCGTCGCGCACGATCGTACCGTCTCTGTAGAGTGCGTCAATCTCGCCGAACGAGAGACCCGCAAGCTGGTGCAGAATCTCCTCGTTGTGTTCTCCGAGCAAGTCGGCCTTCAAGTCCGTCCGTTCCGGCCAGGCGGAGAATTGCGCCGGCATCCCGGTGATATCGAATGCGCCGAGCTGGGCATCCTGCACGCGGCGAACCGTTCCACGGGCCCGCAGATGCGGCTGCTCCATCGCCTGCTTCAAGTTCAGCACCGGCCCGCACGGCACCCGGTGCCGCTCGAGCGCGGCCATCGCCTCGGCCCGCGACGGGAAGCTCTGCAACCATGCTTCCACGATCGCACCAAGCTCTGCATTGCGGTCGCGGCGGGCGCGGGCGGTCGCGAAACGCGGATCGTCGGCAAGGTCCGGCCGACCGAGTGCGACCACGAACTGCGCCCATTGATGCGGCAGCACCATGATCGCGACATATTCGTCGTTGTTGCACCGAAAGTTGCCGGTGGGGCCGCCATCCGGATGCAGCGAGCCGGCGCGCACCGGCACGGCGCGAGCGCCGCGCAGCGACACGCGCGGCACGTTGACCTGCTCCATGTGAAACCAGGAATCCAGCAGCGTCGCTTCGAGGTACTGGCCCTCGCCGGTGCGTTCCCGATGCAGCAGGGCAACCGCGATCGCCATTGCCGCGGTCATTCCGGTGTAGCTGTCGCCGATCGCGAGCGGGATTTGCGCCGGCCCGCGGTCCGCCTCGCCGAACTGGTCGGCGATGCCGGCATAGGCCGCCGCGATATAATCGAAGCCGGGCACCTGGCTGAGCGGCCCGGTCTGTCCCGCCATCGAGATCGAGCACATCACGAGCGACGGGTTGATCGCGCGCAGATCGTCATAGGCCAGTCCGGCACGCGCCATGACGCCGGGCGCGAAATTCTCGACCACGACATCGGCTTTCGCGGCGATCCGGCGCAGCAGCTCCCGACTTTTGGGACGGAGAAAATCGAGTGCCAGGCTTTTCTTGGAATGGTTGTGCTGGACGAAGTAGGTGCTTTGCGAGGAGTGGCGATACCTCGGATCCTGCGGCTTCAATCCGCTCGACCGGCCGCGGTCGCCTCCCGGCGCCAGCTCCACCTTGATGATTTCGGCGCCCAGTTCGGCAAGCAGCCGCGTGCAGGTCGGCCCGGCCACGATCTGCGTGAAATCGAGCACGCGATATCCGGTCAGCATCGGCCGCTGATGCGGTTCAGGTCGCACTGGTGTGGACTGCCCTGGCATCGTAGAGTCGTCGCGCCACTGACGTACGGCTTGGCGAAGTGCGGGGCAATAAGCTTCACCCTGTCGGAACTTGCCGCCGCTCGATATCACACCGGGATCGTTTTGCCGGGCTCGGCGTTGAGCAGCAGTGCCGTGAACCGGGAGGGAGAGAGATGCGTGGAACGCTGATCGTGTCGGCCCTGGCCTTGGCGCTGGCGGGCGGGGGCGCGGCGCCCGCGCGGGCCGCGGGCTGCGTCAGCGGTGCCATTGTCGGCGGCGCCGCCGGCCATATGGTGCATCATGGCGTGCTGGGCGCGGCCGGCGGCTGCGTCGCCGGGCACCATCTCGCGAAGAAGCAGGCCGCGGCGAAACGGCTGAAGCAGCAGCAGATGCAGGCGAACCCGACCGGTACGAACCAGATCGGCACAAACCCGACCGGCACGACGGGAGCACCCGCAACGGGTACCACCACGACGGTGGCACCCGCCGCAGGCGCCGTCACGTCGAAGCCCTAA
>DATDIC010000141.1:0-4896 GCA_036521275.1 Acetobacteraceae bacterium | reverse complement strand
GCGGGCGACCGTGAGCAGCTTCTGCTCGCCGTAGGACAGGTTGCGCACCCGCTCGTTGGCGCGATCGGCGAGCCCGACATGCACCAGCCATTCGCGCGCTTCCTCTCGCCGCCGGGTCTGCAGACGGGCGGCGTGCAGCGGGCGGAAGATGGCACCCAGCGGTTCCTCGCCGAACTGGCCGCCGACACCGATCAGCACGTTGTCGAGCGCGGTCAGGTCGGTGAACAGGCGCAGGTGCTGGAAGGTGCGGGCGATCCCGGCAGCCACGATCGCTTGCGGGCGCAATCCGTCGAGCGAGTGGCCGCGAAATGTCACCGTACCCTCTTCAGGACGGAGAAAGCCGGTGATGATGTTGAAGATGGTGGTCTTGCCGGCGCCGTTCGGTCCGACAAGGCAGGTGATGCGGCCTTGCTCCACCACGAAGGTGGTGCCGTCCAGCGCCTGCAATCCGCCGAAGCGTTTGCGCAGGGCGGAGACTTGCAGGTAGGCGCTCAAAGCTTCTCGCCCAGCAGGCCTTGCGGGCGGAACAAGGCGAAGGCGATCAGCAGCAGGCCGTAGAGAAGCTGGCGCGAGGCGGCCGCCACGGTGGTCGGGATCGCCACCAGGCTGAGCGCCTGCGGCAAGGCCAGCAGCAGGAACGGCCCGATCACCGATCCGGCGAGCGTGCGCGCACCGCCTACCACGATCATTGTCAGCAGCAGGATCGATGCGTCCAGATCGAACGAGGACGGATCGATGAAGCTCATGAAGGTCGCGGAGAGGCCACCGGCGATGCCACCGAACGCGCCGGCCAGTGCGGCGGCTTCCACTTTCGCGCGCAGGACGCCCTTGCCCGCGGCAGCGACCGCCAGCTCATCCTCGCGGATTGCGCGCAGCAGCCGCCCGAACGGCGCGCGCATGATCAGCGCGAAGCAGAGGCAGCCTATCACCGCGGCGATGCTGGTCATTGCCAGGTACTGGGTGGTGTCCGTCAGCGTGATGCCGGCAACGGTCGGTGGCGGAATGCCGGGCAGGCCGTTGGCCCCGCCGGTGCCTTCGGTCCAGTTGGTGAAGGCGGCCGTCGCCAGAAGCTGGATACCGAACGACGTCACCACGAAATAGTCTCCGGCAACGCGCAGGCTGGGCAGCGTGATCAGCACGTTGAGCAGGATGCAGCAGACCGCCGCGATCGCCAGCGCCGGCAGAAAGGGCAACGTGCCAGAGAGCAGGAAATCGGCGACGATGTAGGCGCCGACACCGAACACCGCGGCCTGGGAGACAGAGAAGATGCCGACGATGCCCACCAGCAGGTTGGTGGACAGGCCGAGCAGCACATAAATCTCGGCGAGGATCAGGTAGCTGTAGAGGAAATCCACGTTGCCTCCGTCAGGCCGCGGCGAACAGCCCGCGTGGGCGGAACAGCATGAAGATGACAAAGATGAAGAAGGTGATGCCGATGCTCCATTGTCCCGGCATCACCAACAGGGACAGGTTCTGCAGCACGACGATGACCACCGACAGCAGGAACGCCCCGGCGATGCTGCCCACGCCGCCGGCAATCATCGCGATGGTGGCAGTCAGCAGCGGGGTGATGCCGCCATACGGCTGCAGGCCGAGATCGAACGGCACCAGGACGCCCGGCAGGCAGACCACGGCCGAGGCGATGGCGATCACGTAGACATAGACGCGGCGGGGTTCGAGCCGGGTGATCTCGGCCAGGAACGGGTTGGAGGCGACCGCACGGATGCGCTTGCCGAGCAGCGTGTAGCGGGCGAACAACATCACCACCGCGAAGCCGCACAGGCTGATCACCAAAGTAACGAGCTGCGCATAGGTCAGCCGCAACCCGCCCAATGAGAGAATCCGTGCGGCCCAGGGTGAGGGGAACTGCAATATGTCCGGCGTGTAGACCGCGGCGATGATGTTCTGGATCACCGCCAGGGCGCCAAGAGAAGCGATCAGCACGACCAGATGCGTAGCCCCGCGCCGTTCCAGCCGTGCGTAGAGCTGCGTCTGGATCAGCGCGCCGAGCACGGCGCAGGCAAGCATCGCCAACACCAGCGCCAGCGGATCGGGGATGCCGCGCATCGCGCAGGACCAGGCCAGATAGCCGCCCAGCGTGTACACCCCCGCATGCGCGACATGGAAAATGCGCGTCGTGGAATAGACCAGCGAGAAGCTGATCGCGACCACCCCGAGGGCGCACCCGGTGACGATGCCGTTGACCAGAAGCTGCAGCAGCAGCATGAGCGCCGACCCGGCGACGGACGCGAAAGCGCTGCTACTGTGCCGTGGCGGTGGTCAGCGTCACGTCCTTGCCATCGCGCATCTCATTGATGGCGATCGGCACCGTCGCGGTGTTGCTGTTGAAGGTCATCGGGATCAGGCCGTGGAATGTCTTGATCTCGAACAGCGCAGTGCGCAGGTTTTCGCCGGAAATGGTTTTTTTGTCGGCGAGCACTTTGTCGAGGACGGTGAGCACGATTTCCGCCGCGTTGTAGTATTGCCGGGCGAAGAAATCCATGTCGGCGCCATATTTCTTATGGAACGCGTCCATCAGCTCCGGCGGCGCGTTGATCTGCACCTGGGTGTGGATGAAACCGGTGGAGTTGGGGTCGGCGATGGCGGCAGGGTCGGCCGCGAAGGTGCTGCCGGCAGCGAGCCACGGGGCATTCATCTGGTGAAGCTGATCGACCAGCGATACCATGCCGGCGGTGATCACCACATAGAGTACATCCGGTTTGCTGCCCGCCAGTTTCAGCAGCGCCGGCCGGTAGTCGGTCTGGCCGAACTGGGTCGGTTCCTGCGCGGTGATCTTGCCGCCGGCTTTCTGGTACTGCTCCAGGAAATCGTCGCGCCCGCCGATGCCGGCGGCATCGTTCTCGTACAGCACGGCGGCGGTTTTCTTGCCGTGGTCCATCAGGTAACGGACCATCACTTTCACTTCGTCGCCCGTACTCGGCAGCGTGTTCACCAGATAGGGGGACGCGGTGCCGAGCTTGTCGGACTGGGCGCCGGCATTCACCATCAGCACCTTCTTCCGGGTAGCGAGCGGTGCCATCGCCAGCGAGGGGCCGGAATAGCCGGTGAATATCATCGGCACGTTCTGCAGGTCGACCAGCTTGTTGAAGCTGAGCACCGACTGGTCGGGCTTGGCCTGGTTATCCTCGTACTGCACCGCGACCTGGTTGCCTTGCACGCCGCCCTTTGCGTTGGCCTGGTCGATCGCGAACTGGATGCCGCGCATTTCCTGATTGCCGACCACGGCGCCAGGACCGGTGAGCGGGACGATGGCCCCGAGATGGATGGTCTCGGCACTGGCCGGCATGATCGCCCCGATGCCGAGCGACAGGACGGCGGCCGCCGCGGCCACCCCGACATGCCAGTAACGATCCATGGTGCATTCCTCCTGATTTATTGGCGGCCTGATATATTGATTGGTTCGTAGGGCGGGCTGCTCTGCCCGGTCAAGCTGGTGCGATTGCAGCGGAGGGCGGCGGGGGGTAGATTTTCAACGAAAGAAGGACCGTTCAGGCATGAGCTTTCCGCGCATCGGCGCGATCGATTGCGATGTCCATCCCGCCGTGCCGGGCATGCGTGCGTTGCTGCCGTACCTGGACGATCATTGGCGCGAGCAGGTAACGGTGCGCGGCATCGACGGGCTTGATTCGGCCAGCTTTCCCGTCAACGCACCGGCCAATTGCCGCGCCGACTGGCGGGCGAACGGGGTGAAGCCGGGCAGCAGCCTGGAATTGCTGCGGCGGGACGCACTCGATGCGTTCGGAACGCGCGCGGCGATATGCAACTGCCTGTATGGCGCGTCATCCACCTTCAACGCGGATTTCGGCGCGGGGCTGGCACGCGCCATCAATGACTGGTTGGCCGCCGAGTGGCTGGACAAGGAACCGCGGCTGCGCGGCTCCATCGTGCTGCCAATCCAGGATCCGGAACTGGCGGTCGCCGAGATCGAGCGCCGCGCGGGCGACAAGCGGTTCGTGCAGGTGCTGGTGCCCGCCGCCGGCGAGGCACCGCTCGGCCGGCGATTTTACTGGCCGATCTACGCGGCCGCGGAGAAACACCGATTGCCGGTGTGCATTCATGCCGGCAGTACATTCCGTCATGCCACCACCGCCAACGGGTGGCCGTCCTATTATCTCGAAGATTACACGGCGATGTCGCACGCGTTCCAGGCGCAGTTGCTGAGCCTGGTCGCAGAAGGGGTGTTCACCAAGTTTCCCGGCCTGAAAGTGGTGCTGGCTGAATCGGGCTTTACCTGGCTGCCGCAGTTCATGTGGCGGCAGGTGAAGACCTGGCGCGCGATGCGGGCGGAGATACCGTGGGTCGATCGCGCCCCCGCCGATATCATCCGCGAGCATGTGCGTATAACGCTGCAACCTTCCGATGTGCCGGCCGACGCAAGCGTGATCGGCCAGGTGATCGACATGGTCGGAACCGAGGAGTTCCTGCTGTTTTCCACCGACTATCCGCACTGGCAGTTCGATGGCGACAATGCGCTGCCGGCGGGATTGTCGGATTCGCTGATCCACAAGCTGCTGGTCGACAATCCGCTTGCGACCTATCCGAACCTGAAGGAGTCCGTGGCATGAGTCAGAGCCTGCTCGAACGCCCGACATCACCGGAAGGCCGGGTGGGGCTGATCGATTGCGACGTGCATCACGCGTGGCGGTCATCCAAGGACCTGCACCCGTATCTGGCGCAGAAATGGCGCGACCACCTGGATACGTACGGATCGCGCAAGCCGATGCCGTTCACCGGGTCGTCGCCGTACTTCAAGTCGGCGCCGGCGCTGTCGCGCAAGGACACCTGGCCGCCGAACGGCGGGCCGCCCGGATCGGACCTGGCGTTCATGCAGGAGCAGTTGCTGGACCGCTACGGCATCGACTGCGGCATGCTGCA
>DATDIC010000140.1:0-6215 GCA_036521275.1 Acetobacteraceae bacterium | reverse complement strand
CGGTCAAGGTATCGGCACCGCGCTGCTGGCGCAGGCAATGGCGGCGCACTCACCGCTGCGCCTTTGGGTGTTCCAACGCAACGCGCCGGCGCTGCGGTTCTATGCTGCGCGTGGCTTCCGCCTGGTAGGGCAAACCGACGGCAGCCGCAACGAGGAGCGCGAACCCGACGCGCTACTCGAGTGGGTGCGGCAGCCCTGATCTTCCTTCGTCCACCCGATCGCCCCAGTTCAAAGCTGCCGCGCCAGTCGGCGTGCGAGCAACCAGCCGGGGATGGCGGACACCGGCGCCCCAGGCAGCATGATCAGCCACCCCAGCGGCTGTCCGTTGACGATCAGGTCCAGGCCGATCCCCAGCATCATGCCGCCGATCAGGCAGCCGGAAACGGCGGAGGCCACGCCCAGCCAGACGATCTCGGAACGGTCGATCATGGCTCAGCCTGCTACGGCCCGGCCGCCGGTTTGACAAGCCGTGTTGCCGCCCCCTATAGCGGCTCCTTTCACGGCCGGGAACGTGGACGGGTCACCAGGGCAATCTGGTTGCGGCCCGCGCCCGTCATGCAGCCCACCGCATGGCCTACCGGTGCAACAACGCCAGAAGCAAAGGGCAACGCGCAACCATGACCAAGCGCGCCGAGAGCAAGTACAAGATCAACCGCCGCCTGGGGGTGAACCTCTGGGGCCGCGCCAAATCCCCCATCGCCAAGCGCGAATACGGTCCCGGACAGCACGGCCAGCGCCGCAAGAAGGCCACCGACTACGGCACCCAGTTGATGGCCAAGCAAAAGCTGAAGGGCTATTACGGCAACATCAGCGAGAAGCAGTTCCGCAAGTACTATGAAGAGGCGATCCGCCGCCGCGGCGACACCTCGGAGAAGCTGATCGAACTGCTGGAACGCCGGCTCGACGCGGTCTGCTACCGCATGAAATTCGCTATCACGCCATTTGCGTCGCGGCAGTTGGTTTCGCACGGCCACATCATGGTGAACAGCAAGCGCGTCAACATCGCCTCCTATCTGGTCAAGGACGGCGACACGATCGAGGTGAAGGAGAAGTCGAAGCAGCTCGCGGTCGTGCTCGACGCGACGCAGAGCACGGAACGCGATGTGCCCGAGTATCTGGAAGTGGATCATCGCGCCATGAAGGGCCGCTTCGCCCGCGCGCCGAAGCTGTCCGACGTGCCCTATCCGGTGCAGATGGAGCCCAATCTCGTGGTGGAATACTACTCGCGCTAACTACACCTCTCCCGCAACGCGGGAGAGGCCGAGGCGAGCCAGCGCCGCGGGTGAGGGTGATCGGGGCGCCACGCTGCACCCTTCTACCTACCACGCTGCTCCCCTCCACCCAACGCCACGCATCGCCCGCTCGGCGAAAGCGGGGGGGCGAAGCCAGTCTACCGCAGCACCGCCTCGGTCTTCCGCTCGATCAGCGAAAAATCGATCTCCGCCCCCAGCCCGGGCCCGGTCGGCGCATGCAGCATCCCGTCCTTGTCGATCTCCAACTCCTTCGCCATGCCGTATTTATGTGCGCCGTCCGGCAGCAGCACCTCGAACATCGTGGTGTTGCGGATCGCCATGCAGAGATGCAGGTTCGCCAGGTTGTTCAGCGAATTACCCGAGTGGTGGATTTCGTATTTCACCCCGAACGCCTCGGCGAGGTGCGCGGTCTTCAGCATCGTCGTCAGCCCGCCCTTGTTCGGAATATCCCCGCGCAGGTAATCCGTCGCCTGTTCGGTCAACCAGATCGGATACGTATCCAATCCACCGGCGGGAAACTCGGTCGCCATGATCGGGATGTCGAGCTTCTGCCGCAGCTTCACGTAGTTGTAGATGTCCTCGTCAGCCAGAGGGTCTTCGTACCAGTAGTATCCCATCTCCTCGATGGCACGGCCGACACGCAGCGCCTCGATGTAGCTGTAGCTCCAGGTCGGATCCAGCATCAGGCGGTAGTCGTCGCCCACCGCTTTGCGCACCGCCTGGCAGACCTTGATGTCCTCCTCCGCCACGCGCGGTGGATGGATCTTGTAGGCGCGCCAGCCATTCGCCTTAAACATCTGCGCCTGGTCCACGTAGGCGGCGATATCAGGCAGCACCTGCGAACTGGCATATCCCACGATGGACTTGCGACACGTCCCCATCACGGCGTGCACGGGCAGGCCGGCAATCTTGCCCACCAGGTCCCACAACGCCGTATCCACCGCGCCGATCGTGCGATAGCTGACGGCGCGGTTGATCAGCCGCATGCCGCCATGGATGCGCTCGCGCTCCAGCGGGTCCTGCCCCATCAGCATCGGTTTCAGCGAACGGATCAATTGCGCCCCGTCCATCGACGCCGGATTGGTGGCCGAGCCGAGGAACGCGTGCCCCTCCAGCCCGGCATCGGTACGGATCCGCAACAGACCGAGATTGCTGTCGCCGGCCGTGGCGGTGCCGGTGTGGTAGTTCGTCGCCGGGACGTTGTCCCAGGTGAAGATGGTCAGCGAAACGTCGTCGATCTTCATGCGGATCTCCCCTCTAACGTCACGCCAGCCCATACAAAGTCGCGGCATTGTCATGGGTGAGCGCACGGCGCATCTGCGGCGACAGCATATGCATCTGACGCTCGATCGCGTCGCGCGAGTGCGGCCAAACGCTGTCGGGGTGCGGATAGTCCGACGCCCATAGCAGGTGCCCCTCGCCGAAGAACGGCAGCAGGGACAGTGCCACGTAGTCCTCCTGGAACGTCGCGTAGATCTGCCGCCGGAACAACTCGCTGGGTTCCGTCACCAGCGCGCTGCCGCCCTTGTCGGCCCAGAACTCCTTCGCCTCCCACAGCCGCCAATGCCGGTAGTCCAGCTCCTGCACGAGCCAGGGCAGCCAGCCGGTGCCGGCTTCGGCCATCACGACGCGCAGTTTCGGATGCCGCTCCAGGATGCCCCAGGCGAACAGATCGACGAAGGGTTCCAGGAAGTTGGCAAGGAAGAACTTGGTGTTCTCGAACACGCTCGCCGCGTTGCCGGAGGCGCGGTCGCCGGGGCGGCCCACGAACACCGTGATGTGCCATGCCAGGATGATGCCGCTGGATTCAAGGGCGTTCCACAACGGCTCCCATGCCGGGTCGTCGAGCTTTGGGTTGACGTTGGCGATCATCAGGTTGACCTGACGCGCGCCGCCCCTGGCGATCAGGCGCGACAATTCCTTCACCGCGCCTTCCGGGTTCTCCGGCAGCATCGGCACACCGAGCAGTCGGTCGGGTGCCACGGCGCAAAAATCGAGCAGCCAGTCGTTGAAGACTTGATAGCAGGCCGCGCGCAGCACCGGATCGTCGGTGGAGATCTGGAAGATCGGACCGAAGATCAGTTGCGTCTGCACGTCGTCGCGGTCCATGTCCGCCAGCCGCAATTCGGCGTTCGCCGGCCGCCGCGCGCTGTTGTCGTGGATGCCGGCCCGGTCGAGCGCCGAATAGATCGGCTTGATCGGCCGGGCGTTGCCGGTGGCGGGCGGCTTGCCGTCCCAGCGGCCCCACACCTTGCCGTCGCACACCCACAGCGCCTGGCCGTCGCGTTGCTCGACACGCGGCGCGCGGTCGCGCAACGAGGCGGGCAATCGCGTCTCCCAGAGATCGGCCGGCAGTTGTCCGAGATCCATGTGATCGTCGCAGGAGATGAGGTCGTTCGGCATGTCATCCTCCATTGGCCGCGGTTTCAGCCGGGATTTGCTGCTGCCAACGCCGTGACCGGCCACGGCACGCGACAGCGGCGACGGTCACCCTTTCGGGCGGCCATGCTTACCTGTCACACCAGGCTGCGATGCGTCCCGTCGCAACGCGGCTGATTGCTGGAGTGCTTGCAGCCGCAGAAGCTGACGGTGCCTGCCTCTTCCGCCTTGAATTCCTTTGGGCTGAACCCGCTTCCCTTGTGCGAGCCGTCACAGAACGGCTGGTTGCCGCTTTTGCCGCAGGCGCACCACCAGTACGACTTGCCGGCCTCGACATCGATTTTGAATGGGCTTTTCTGGGCGATGAGGGGCAGTGACTCGGACATGGCGTTTTTCCCTTTGGTTACAGATCAGCCTGGCCCGGAACCGTAGTCCCGGTGTGCGGCGGCGGCACTAACGTAGCCGTCCCGCAGGTCTTCGGCCAGAGCAGCGGGATCGCGCTCGGCAGCAGGGCCGTACCCGCCGGAACCGGGGGCCTCTACCACGACCAGCGAGCCCGCCGGCGCAACGAACGCGCCCTTGCTGGTGAGGCGGCGGGCGTTCCCCCGAGGCGGGATCAGCGTCAATCGAGCCGCACCGCCGGCGCGTCCGCCGTTCAGCCCGAACGGCGGCGTCACGGTGCGTTCGCAGCAGACGGCGGCATGGGCGTCGCGCTCCAGCACCCGCCAGACACGGCGCACCCCCAGCCCGCCACGGAATTTGCCGGCGCCGCCGCTGTCGGGGACCAGCGCGTATTCTTCCACGCGCAACGGAAAACTCATTTCGATGATCTCGATCGGCGTGTTGCTCATGTTGGAAACGGTGCTGGCGACAGCGTTGATGCCGTCCTTGTTCGGCCGCGCGCCGAACCCTCCCTTCACCGATTCATAGCTGACGAAGCGTTCCCCGGACCGGTAATCCACCCCGCCGAAGGTGATCACCGCGGACGTCCCCTGCGACGCTGCCATCACCGTGTCAGGCGTGATCGCATACAGCGCCGCCATTACCATGTCGGCGATACGGTGCGACATCTCATGGTTGGCATAGACCACCGACGACGGATGCCGCGCATTTACCACGCTGCCCGGCGGCGCGGTGACGGTCACCGGGCGCCAGCAGCCGGAGTTGGGCGGGATCAGGCTCTTCGGATCCGCGATCATCTTCAGCGCGCAGAACACGCCGGATGCCGTCACCGTCAGCGGCGCATTCATTGGACCGGCAACCGCCGGGTCGGAACCGGTGAAGTCCGCAGTGATGCGGTCGCCATGTTTGCTGACACGCAGCTTGACAGTGAAGGTTTCGTCTTCCGTTTCGCCGTCGGCGATCACGCCGTCACCGTCGAAAACGTCGAGAAATTCCGCCTCGCCGTCGGGCAGCGCGCGCAACGCGGCGCGCATCATCGTTTCGGAATAGTCCAGCACCTCCTGCATGATTTGCAGCAGTGTGTCGGTGCCGTATTTCGCCGCCAATTCGGACAGGCGCTGCGCGGCGCGCCAGTTCGCCGCCACCTGCGCGCGCAGGTCGCCGAGCCGCTCGGCCGGCGTGCGCACATTGGCGAAGATGATCGCCTCGATCGCGGGATCCGGTTTTCCGTCGCGATAGAGCCGCACCGGCGGGATGCGCAGGCCCTCGCCATAGATTTCGGTGACCGCGCCGTAGCTGCCGGGCGTGGCGCTGCCGATATCCGGCCAGTGAGCGCGCACGCAGCCGTAGCCGAGCAATCTTCCCTCGTGGAAGGCGGGAGCGACGACATTCACGTCGGGCAGATGCGAGCCGCCCTGATACGGATCGTTGTGAATGAACACGTCGCCCGTCGCGACGTCGGGGAATGCCCGCACGATCGCCCGCACCGCGTCGGGCATCGAGCCGAGATGGATCGGCAGGTCCGGCCCCTGCGCCACCATGTTTCCAGCCGTGTCGAAGATGCCGCAGGAATAGTCACCGGCGACCTTCAGCAGCGGGGAATAGGCCGTCTTGGCGAGGACGATCTTCATCTCCTCGGCCGCGGCGTAGAGCGCGTTCTTCACAACTTCGAAGCGAGCCGGGTCGGTGCGGAGGGTCGTCATGTTGCTGCGTACCCATTGGCAGAAAGTCGTTTCACCACAAAGACACGAAGGCACAAAGACAGTATGAACTTCGTGGCTTTGTGTCTTCGTGGTGAATCTGCTGGCTTTTTCATGAGCGTGCCAGCCGGATGCAGCCGAATTCGTCGAACCGAGCCTGCCAGCCCGGCGGCACGACGGTTGTCGAGTCCAGCGCGTCGATGATCGCGGGACCGGCGATGAGCGTGCCCGGCACCAGCCCAAGCCGCCAATGCACCGGCGTAGCAACGAAACCGCTCCCCGCAAACCACACGTTCCGCTCGCGCATCCTTGCGCTGTCCGGATCGGCGCGCTGCGCCAGCGTCAGCACGGGCTGCCGGCCCAGCGCGGTAACGCGCAGATTGACGAGTTGCACAGGCTCGGCCCGGTTGGCGTGTCCATAGGTCTGCGCGTGCTTCGCATGGAAAGCTTCCGCCAGTGCGTCGATAACGGACCGGTCAAT
>DATDIC010000139.1:0-5283 GCA_036521275.1 Acetobacteraceae bacterium | reverse complement strand
TGCGCGCGAGAGCCGCTTCCAATTGCCCGACCAGCGACAGGATGAGCTCATCCTTCTCCGCGTGGCTCAGTGTTTTGAGGTCGATGCCCTGTATCACACAGAGCTTGAATCGAGCCGTCCGTGACCGCGTCAACCATCATTGCGCAGGGACAGCCGCCGCTTCACGCCAGCCTACCATCGAGGTGAGCAATTACCTGGATGGATCCCTGCGTCCGCTTGTAATGTTTCCGAGTGTGCTTATGGTTGCGGTCGTGGTGATCGGCTTCATGGAAATTGGGAAGGGTCCCGCCATAGCTCGTGGGTTCGCCATCGCCGCGATGTTTTGGTTGATCGTCCTGTTGGGCCTAGGCAGCGTAGACCCGCTCACGCGCACCGATTATCGCGTCCCGCACGCACACGTGGATTAGGCAGATCCCGCATTTTCGTGACGCATTTTTCAGGAACGGCAAGCTATTTCTGGCGTTGAAGTCACATGAACAATACTTTGTCTGACCATCACCCAGTAGTTGTCATCACCGGTGCAGGCGCGGGGGTGGGTCGGGCAACTGTGCAGGAATTCGCGCGGAGTGGCTGCGATGTTGCTCTATTATCGAGAGACCCAGGTCGACTTGAAGACGCTGCCATTGAGGCTCGCGCACTGGGCGTCCGTGCGCTTTCCATTCCGACAGATGTGGCCGACCCTGAGGCGGTGGAAGCTGCAGCTTCACGCGTGGAAGCCGAGCTTGGGCCCATTGACGTGTGGGTAAATGTCGCGATGGCAACTGTATTCGCGCCGGTTGCAAAACTGACCGCTGAGGAAATCCAGCGGGGAACGGCCGTGACTTATCTTGGTCAGGTTCATGGGATGATGGCGGCTCTGAAGCGGATGACGCCACGCAACCGGGGCGCGATCGTCAACGTTGGCTCGGCGCTCGCCTATCGCTCTGTGCCGCTGCAGTCGGTCTATTGCGGCGCCAAGTTCGCCATCCGGGGCTTTACCGACTCGTTACGATCGGAAATTCTGCATGACAAGTTGGCCATCACCGTCAGCATGGTGGATTTGCCGGCGGTCAACACGCCGCAGTTTAGCTGGGCACTGAACAAGATGGGCCGCAAGGCACAGCCTGTTCCGCCCATTTTTCAGCCCGAGATTCCCGCACGTGCGATCTACTTTGCGGCGTTTCACCCGAGACGACAAACCTGGATCGGCTTCCCAACGGTCAAGGCTATCCTCGCCAACCGCATCGCGCCGGGCCTAATCGACCGCTATCTGGCCAGCGCCGGTTACGATGGTCAGCTCAGCGACGAAATTTTGCCTGCGGACGCGCCGAACAACCTATTTCACGCAGTTCCCGGCCCTTATGGCGCGCATGGTCGCTTCGACGACCGTGCGCGCGATAAAAGTTGGGAGGTATTCACAAGCCGTCACCGCAACGTAGTGTGGGCGACGATCGCGCTCGGTGCGCTGCTCGGTCTGCACCAGCTCGCCAAGCGACTCAATGTCTAAGTGGCCGAACGGATGGATTAACCGGTGAGCACGCAGCTAGAGGACTACGCTCTTATAGGAGACGGGGAAACTGCAGCGCTGGTCAGCCGAGCGGGATCGATTGATTGGCTGTGCTGGCCGCGGTTCGATAGCGACGCCTGTTTTGCCGCCTTGCTCGGCCGGGCGGAGAACGGACGTTGGCTGATTGGGCCGGCAGAGCCTCCGGCCGGCCGCATCCTCGGTGTCAAACGCCGCTATCAAGCCGATACTCTCATCATGGAGACCGACCTTGCGATGCCCGGTGGTGCGGTCCGGCTAATCGACTTCATGCCGATGCGGCAGGGTTGCTCGGCTCTTGTGCGTGTCGTCGTCGGTCTTAGCGGCATAATAAGGTTGCGAATGGATCTTCGGCTACGCTTCGATTATGGGCGGCTTCCGCCCTGGACTGATGCGACTGTCGATGGCTTTGTCGCGCGGATCGGGCCAGATGTCGTCACTCTCCACGCACCTATCTCAATCAAGATGCATGCCGACGCTGTCGAAGCGGAGTTCCTGGTCGCAGAGGGGCAACGCCTGCCATTCGTGCTCCGCTACGGCAGCCTGACCGACCCCGTACCGGAATCGCTCGATGCGGAGGCGGCACTGGTGGGCACGCAAGCGTACTGGCGCGACTGGACCGGTCGCTTCGATGATCACCGGACCCGCTGGCCCGCAGCGGTGCGGCGATCGCTGATTATTCTCAAAGCAATGACCCACCAGCCGACCGGCGGCCTTATCGCTGCGCCGACAACATCACTGCCGGAGGCGCCGGGTGGGACCATGAACTGGGACTATCGCTATTGTTGGTTGCGCGACGCGACGTTCACGCTGGGAGCCCTGATCAACGCCGGCTATCGCGACGAGGCTCAGCGCTGGCGTGATTGGCTGCTGCGGGCGATCGCTGGCTCGCCCGGCCGTATGCGCATCATGTACCGCGTCGATGGCGGTCGGCACTTGGAGGAGTGGTCTGTCGACGAGCTGCCAGGTTACCGGCATGCTCGCCCGGTGCGCATCGGCAACGCGGCCTCAACGCAGCTGCAGGTCGATGTATGGGGCGAGGTGCTGGACGCGCTGTATTTGGGCGAACGAGCAGGCCTGCCCGGCTCCCAGCAACTCGATCTCGCCCGGATCAAGCTCGTCGAGCACCTCGAATCTGTCTGGAATCGGCCCGGTGCAGGCATATGGGAATCGCGGGCATCGCCACGGCACTACGTTTATTCGAAGGCAATGGCCTGGGCCGGGATCAATTGCTTCCTCCGCAGTAAAGTCGCCATTGGGGCTGACGCAAGTCTGGTGCGCCGGCTAGGCGTGCTCCGTGAGGAAATTCACGAAGAGGTGTGCCGTGAAGGCTGGAATGAGGGGCTGGGAACCTTCACAGAGTACTACGGAGGCCAGGAACTCGATGCGAGTACGCTGCTCCTGCCGCTTATCGGTTTTCTGCCAGCCAACGATCCGCGCATGACGAGCACCATCGCCATGATAGAGCGTGAGCTGACGGAGGGCGGTCTCATACGGAGAACCCGCGCGAGCGGAACGAGTCCTGAGGGAGCGTTCCTCGCTTGCTCCTGCTGGATGGCGGATTGCCTCAACATGCAGGGAAGGAGCGAAGCGGCAGTGGCACAGTTCGAACGTGTTCTTGCCGTTCGCAACGATCTCGGGCTCCTGTCCGAGGAGTACAACGTGCCGGGACGCCATCTTGCCGGCAATTTTCCTCAAGCGCTTACGCATCTAGGCGTGGTCAACAGCGCCCTCGGCCTTTCGGGGCCCGTCTTACAGCGAGGCGGCGGTTGAGCTGCGCAGGCCTTCCGCGTGGCCCTTGATCCAGTAGGCGGATGCTCGGGATGTTGGCGAGGTGACTCTCGGTTCGTCGCGTGGAGCCGAGCTTTGGTTCCGGGCAATTACACGGGCCGAGGGAGATTGTTACTTCTTCATTAATATCCAGCCACAGGTACCGATGAGTGGCAACGCGCGGCTCTGTGCCGCGTTTAATCAGCATCTACCCAGGAGAAGCAGATGACCATGAATGTTAGCGAGTTCGTTTGGCATCGCTTACACGAATGGGGATTGAATCGGGTGTATGGCTATCCAGGAGATGGCGTGGGAGGCCTCGACGTCGCCCTCGAGGGGGCAAAAGAGTTCATGGAATACGTGCAAGTACGCCATGAGGAGATGGCCGCCTTCATGGCCTCAGCCCATGCAAAGTTTACGGGCCAAGTCGGACTCTGCTATGCGACCTCGGGCCCGGGCGCCATTCATCTGCTAAACGGACTCTACGATGCCAAGATGGATCACGTGCCGGTCGTGGCTATTGTTGGTCAGCAGGCGCGCTCCGCGCTTGGTGCGCATTACCAGCAGGAAGTCGACTTGCAGTCGTTATTCAAGGACGTTGCGGCCGATTTCGTAGCCATGGCGAGCGTGCCCACCCAGGTGCGGCACCTCATCGATCGGGCCGTCCGTATTGCCAGCACAAAGCGCACCGTCGCGTGCGTCATCCTGCCGAATGACCTGCAGGGCCTAAGCTATGAAGATCCGCCGCTGGTGCATGGCACGACCCACACAGGGGTGGGCTACGCCGGGCCGGCATTACTGCCAACTGATAGCCTCTTGCGCGAGGCGGCCTCCGTACTGAACGCCGGGAGCAAAGTGGCCATCCTCGTCGGAGCCGGCGCACTCAGCGCAACTGACGAGGTGATCGCGGTCGCCGAGAAGCTGCAAGCTGGTGTCGCTAAGGCGCTGCTCGGCAAGGCCGTCGTTCCCGATGATCTTTCTTTCGTGACCGGTTCGCTGGGTCTTCTTGGCACCAAGCCGAGTTGGGATATGATGAAGGGCTGTGACACTTTTTTGATGGTTGGCTCCGCCTTTCCATATAGCGAGTTTCTGCCGAAGCCTGGCGACGCCCGCGGGGTGCAGATCGACATCGATGGCACGATGCTCAGTCTGCGTTATCCGATGGAAGTAAACATGGTCGGTGACAGTGCCACGACTTTGCGCGCGCTATTGCCTTTGCTGGAGCAGAAGAGGGCGGACGACTGGCGTCAAGGCATCGAAAAAGATGTCGCGGCCTGGTGGAAGACGTTGGAAGATCGTGCCATGCAATCGGCCGACCCGATCAATCCACAGCGGGTTTTCTGGGAGCTCTCGCCGCGCCTCCCGGAGAACTGCATTATGACCGGTGACAGCGGCTCCGTCGCTAACTGGTACGCGCGCGACATCAAAATGCGACGCGGCATGAAAGGATCGTTGTCCGGCAGTCTCGCCTCGCTGGGCGCAGCGACGCCGTACGCGTTGGCGGCCAAGATGGCATTTCCAGAGCGTACCGTCATCGCCTTCATCGGCGATGGAGCCATGCAGATGAACGGCCTCAACGTGATGATTACTATCTCCAAATACTGGAGAGGCTGGTCAAACCCGCATTTGATCGTGATGGTGCTGAACAACCGTGACTTGAATCAAGTGACATGGGAGGAGCGTGTTCAACTCGGCGTCGGCAAGACCGAGTCTACGCAGAGTATTCCAGATTTCGCCTACGACAAGTATGCGGACCTGCTCGGCCTAAAGGGAATGGTGGTGCGCGACCCTGAACAACTCGGGGCGGCGTGGGAGGAGGCTTTGGCTGCGGACCGTCCGGTGGTTCTCAACATATACACCGACCCAAATGTGCCCCCGTTGCCGCCGCATATCTCCCTCAAGGACGCCAAGAACTTTATGACGATGACGCTGAGTGAGCCGGAACTCAGCAGCGTGCTGAAGAATAGTGCCAAAGAGGTTTTGGCAACCAT
>DATDIC010000138.1:0-19875 GCA_036521275.1 Acetobacteraceae bacterium | reverse complement strand
CCTTGTAGCCGCGCATTTCGGAACGCGGGCGGGGATGCATCTCGTGCTCCTGCCCGGGCTGATGGTTTTGCGACTGCGGAGGGCGCGTTTCGGACATGCTGAGCCTGCTGCGGTTCTCCGACAGAACGGCGCCGCGGCACGTGCGTTCCAGCTGCTCGTCGGAGAGTTTTTCGAACTCCGGCTGCAGATGCTGCTCCGCGGCGTTGTTGACCAGGATGTCGATGCGCCCGAATGACTGGACGGCCCTTTGGACGATCTGATTGCAAAAATCGGCATCGCCGATGTCACCGGCCATGGCGAGCGCGCGGCGGCCTTCGGCCTCGATCAGCCGAACGGTTTCCTGTGCGTCGTCGTGCTCATTGAGATAGGTGATGGCGACGTCGGCGCCCTCCTTGGCGAAGCCGATCGCGACGGCGCGGCCGATGCCGGAATCGCCACCGGTGACGAGGGCGATCTTCCCATCAAGCTTGCCGGCGCCATTGTAGTTGCGCATTTCCGCCTGTGGGCGTGGCTCCATCCGCGCCTGGCTGCCGGGCTGGTGGTCTTGCTGCTGCGGCTTGCGAGTGGTCTCGCTCATGGGGTCCCCCTTTCGTGATGGGCTGTGCGGGGCCAACGAGAATGTGTTGGCTCCGTTGCATCACAGGGGCGCGCGCTGTCCACGGCGACCGAGCGTGCTATGGAAGCGGCGAATGGGAACCCAGGAGGAAGTCAGCATGGCAAAGCAGCCTTCGACCGCGGCGCGTGACCGGGTACGGAAGACGGTGCCGAAACTGGTGCAGGCCACGGAGGAGTGGCTGTTCGGCGATATCTGGGAACGCCCTGAGCTGTCCAAGCGCGACCGCAGCCTGGTGACGTGCGCGATATTGGTGGGGACATATCGACCCGAGCAGTTGCGCGGCCATTTGCAGCGGGCGCTGGCGAACGGACTGACCAAGCAGGAATTATCGGAGATGATTACGCACGTGGCGTTCTACGCCGGCTGGCCGTGCGCGATGACCGCGGCGAACATAGCGCGGGAGGTGTTCGAGGCGGAGGGGGAGTAGGGGAAGGAAGATCAAGTTCACCACGGAGGCACGGAAGCGCGGAGGACAGTTTCACTCGTCGCTTAACCTCCGCGCCTCCGTGCCTCCGTGCCTCCGTGGTGAATCTTCTTCGTCGCCCACGCAGCACACTGCAACAGGAGAGCACAATCGTGCAGATCGGCTTTATCGGGCTGGGCACCATGGGGGCCAGCATGGCCGGCAATCTGCAGAAAGCCGGGCACAGGTTGGTGGTGCACGACGCGCGGCGGGCCGCGGCGGCACGGCATCTGCAGGCGGGCGCGCAGTGGGCGGATACGCCGCAGGAAGTGGCGGAGCAGTCAGAGGTGGTGTTCACCTCCCTGCCCGGGCCACCGGAGGTGGAGGCGGTGGCGTTGGGGCCGGACGGGCTGATTGGCGGCATGCGGAAAGGTGCGGCGTATTTCGACCTGACCACCAACGCTCCGGCGACAATGCGGAAGGTGCACGCGGCCTTTGCCGAGAAAGGGGCCCACGCGCTGGACGCCCCGGTCAGTGGCGGGCCGCGTGGGGCCGCCAGCGGCAAGCTGGCGATCTGGGTTGGCGGCGAGCAGAGCGTGTTCGGCCAGTGGAAACCGGTGCTGGACGCGATCGGCGACCAGGCACGGTATGTCGGACCGATCGGCGCCGGGTCGGTGGCGAAGCTGGTGCATAACTGCCTGGGCTATATTCTCACGACCGGTCTGGCCGAGGTGTTCACCATGGGGGTGAAAGCCGGGATCGAGCCGCTGGCGATCTGGGAGGCGGTGCGTCAGGGCGCGCTGGGACGGCGCGGCGCGTTCGACGGCATGCCGGACCAGTTCCTGTCCGGGCAGTACGATCCGCCAGCCTTCGCGCTGCGGCTGGCACACAAGGACGTGTCACTGGCCTGCGCGCTGGGGCGGGAGGTGGGCGTGCCGATGCGGCTGGCCAACCTGGTGCTGGCGGAGATGACGGAGGCGCTCAACCGCGGCTGGGGCGAGCGGGATTCGCGCTCGGCAATGCTGTTGCAAGTGGAACGGGCGGACGTGACGATCGACGTGGACAAGCAGCGGCTGGCAGAAGCGGTGGAGGGAATGAAGCGGTGAACGACCTGCCGCGATCGGTGGTGCTGTCCGGCGCCTCGAACGTCCGCGATCTGGGTGGGTGGCCGGCTGAAGGCGGGCGGGTGCGGTTCGGCCGCGTGTTCCGTGGTGCGGCGCTGTCGGGGCTGACCGAGGCGGATGCCGAAGTGCTGAGTGGGCTGGGCGTGCGCATTGTGTGCGATCTGCGTGGCACGGAAGAATGTGCCGCGGCGCCGACGCGGCTGGCCGGCGTGACGATCCATTCGCTCCCGATCGAGCCGTCGGTGGGGGCGTCGCTGCGGGACATTGCGGCGACGCGCGCGGCAACCGGCGAGGACGCGCTGGTGCTGATGCGCCAAGCCTATGTGGCCTATGCGATGGAATGGGGGCATCGCTATCGGGCGATGTTCGACCTGCTGGCGGATGCGCCGGGCGCGCTGCTGCTGCATTGCTCGGCTGGCAAGGACCGGACCGGGTTCGGGGCGGCGCTGATCCTGACGGCGCTGGGGGTGCCGCGCGAGGCGGTGATGCAGGATTATCTCGCCAGCAACCGCTTGTGGCGGGGGGACGCCAGCATGGCGGTCGGGCTGCCGCCGGAGATGGCGGCGCACTTCTTGCTGGTCCGCGCCGAACTGCTGGAGGCAGCACTGGCCGCGATCGACGAGGCGCATGGCGGGTTCGAGCGTTACGCCGAAGCGGAGTTGGGGTTGGACACGGGCAAACGGCAGAGGCTGCGCGACAGGCTGATCGAACGCGTCTCCTAGCGCCCCACAGGCCCGGGACCGCCACATTTTCCGAGCCGCTTCACCTTGACCAGCCGGTCGCCGTCCGCCCATTCTCCACGCACAGGTCGCCGCGATGGCGGCCCTTCAGGCACGACAAGGCGGCAAAAAGGGGGACGCGATGCCTCAGGTATCCTTGACGGTGAACGGCAAGCAGCACCGGGTCGAGGTGGAAAACCGCACCCTTCTGGTCGAGCTGCTGCGTGAAAAGCTGGGGCTGACCGGCACCCATGTAGGCTGCGATACCAGCCAGTGCGGCGCCTGCGTGGTGCACGTGAACGGTGAATCCATCAAAGCGTGCACGATACTGGCGGTGCAGGCAGAGGGGACCCAGGTGCTGACGATCGAGGGGGTGGCGAAGCCCGATGGCACGCTGCACCCGATGCAGGAGATGTTCCGGGAACACCACGCGTTGCAGTGCGGCTTCTGTACGCCCGGAATGGTAATGAGCGCCATCGACCTGGTGCAGAGCCATCCGGAAGGGCTGAGCGAGAAACAGATTCGCGAAGGGCTGGAAGGCAATCTATGCCGCTGCACCGGCTACCATAACATCGTCAAGGCGATCGCCGCGGCCTGGCCGCTGATGCACGGCAAGCAGATGCCGGCGGCGGCGGAATAAAATAGTCAGGGGGAAACGCAGATGGGCTTCGAAGGGATCGGCGCCTCCGTCCGTCGCAAGGAAGATGCGCGCTTCCTGAGCGGGCGCGGCCACTACACCGATGACATCAACCGGCCGGGCCAGCTTTACGCGGCGATCCGGCGGTCGGACCGGCCGCACGCGCGCATCGTGCGCATCGACACCGCTCAGGCGCAGGGTATGCCGGGCGTGGTGGCGGTGTTCACCGGGGCGGACATGCAGGCCGAGAATATCGGTGGCCTGCCGTGCGGGTGGCAGATCCACAACAAGGATGGATCGCCGATGGCCGAGCCGCCGCATCCGGTGCTGGCGGTGGGCAAGGTGCGGCATGTGGGCGACCCGGTTGCGGTCGTTGTGGCGGAAACCAGGCAGGCGGCGAGGGACGCGGCGGAGACGATCGATATCGCGTTCGAGGATCTGCCGGCGGCGGCTAACCTGCGTGACGCGCTGGCGCCGGGCGCGCCGCTGGTGCACGACGAGGTGGCCGGAAATCTGTGCTACGACTGGCACATCGGCGACAAGGCGATCGTGGACGCGGCCTTCGCAAAAGCCGCGAAGGTCGTGAAGCTGGAGCTGATCAACAACCGGCTGATCCCGAATGCGATGGAGCCGCGGGCCGCGGTGGGGGATTTCGACCAGAATTCAGGCGACTACACGCTATACACCACCAGCCAGAACCCGCACGTGATCCGGCTGTTGATGGGCGCCTTCGTGCTGCACATTCCGGAAAACCGGCTGCGCGTGGTGGCGCCCGACGTGGGCGGCGGATTTGGTTCCAAGATCTATCACTATGCCGAGGAGGCGATCGTCACCTGGGCAGCCGGCAAGGTGCGCCGGCCGGTGAAGTGGACGGCGGACCGCAGCGAAAGCTTCATGTCTGACGCGCACGGCCGCGACCACGAGACCACGGCGGAAATGGCACTGGATGCGCAGGGGAATTTCTTGGCCCTGCGGGTATCGACGCTGTCCAACATGGGAGCGTATCTTTCCACCTTCGCCCCCTGCATTCCCACGTACCTCTACGCCACGCTCCTTGCCGGCGTGTACAAGACCCCGGCGATATACTGCGAGGTGAAGGCGGTGTTCACCAATACCGTGCCGGTGGACGCCTATCGTGGTGCCGGCCGGCCGGAGGCGACCTACCTGCTGGAGCGGCTGGTCGATGTGATTGCGCATGATACCGGGGCGGACCGGGTGGAAATACGGCGGCGGAACTTCATTCCGGCTGACGCATTCCCGTACCAGACACCAGTCGCGCTGCAATATGACAGCGGCAACTACCAGGCCACCCTGGATACGGCGCTGAAGGCGGCCAATCACGCCGGGTTCGAGAATCGCCGGCAAGAGGCGGCGAAGCGTGGACGGCTGCGCGGGATCGGGATTTCCACCTATATCGAAGCGTGCGGCATCGCGCCGTCGGCGGTGGTGGGATCACTCGGTGCACGGGCCGGGCTGTACGAATGCGCCAATGTCCGGGTGCATCCGACCGGCAGCGTGACGGTGTTCACCGGCTCGCACAGCCACGGCCAGGGGCACGAGACGACATTCGCGCAGCTTGTGCATGACCAGCTAGGCGTGCCGCTGGACCAGATCGAGGTGGTGCATGGCGACACCGCCAAGATCCCATTCGGCATGGGCACCTATGGCAGCCGCAGCCTCGCCGTGGGCGGCAGCGCCATGGTGAAGGCGATGGACAAGATCGTGGCGAAGGGCAAGAAGATCGCCGCCCATCTGCTGGAAGCTTCGGCCGAGGATATCGAGTTCAAGGACGGCAAATTCTCGGTCGCCGGCACCGATCGGTCGAAGGCGCTGAACGAGATATCGCTGGCGGCTTACGTGCCGCACAACTACCCGATCGAGGAGCTGGAACCGGGCCTGGAGGAGACGGCGTTCTACGATCCGAAGAACTTCACCTTTCCCGCCGGCTGCCATGTGGCCGAAGTGGAGATCGACACCGAAACCGGCGTGACCGAGGTGGTGAACTTCGTCGCGGTGGACGATGTGGGGCGGGTGATCAACCCGATGATCGTGGAGGGCCAGGTGCAGGGCGGCGTGGCACAGGGCATCGGCCAGGCGCTGCTGGAGAACGCGGTGTATGACAAGCAGGGGCAACTGCTCAGTGGCTCGATGATGGATTACACGCTGCCGCGCGCCAACGACCTTCCCAACATCGCGGTGGCGACCGAAACCACGCTGTGCACGCACAACCCGCTGGGCGTGAAAGGCTGCGGGGAAGTGGGGGCGATCGGCAGCCCGCCGGCGGTGATCAACGCGGTGGTGGATGCCTTGCGCGAGTACGGCGTACGGCACATCGAGATGCCGGCGACGGGCCCCAAGATATGGTCCATCCTGCAGGCCGGGCGGCCGAAGCTGGCGGCGGAATAACGCGAACCGAGGGACAGCACGATGTACGAGTTCAGCTATCAGAGCCCGGCCAGTGTCGATGCGGCTGCGGCGGCGCTGGCGAAAGATCCGGAGGCGAAGGCGCTGGCGGGAGGCATGACGCTGATCCCGGTGCTGAAACAGCGCCTGAATCGGCCTTCGGTGGTGGTCGATCTGGCGAAGGTCGGGCTCACCGGGATCACCGTGTCCGGCAACGCGGTGACGATCGGGGCGATGACGACGCACGCGACGGTGGCGAAATCGGCGGACGTGCGCGGGAAGATCCCCGGGCTGGCGTATCTGGCGTCACTGATCGGGGACGAACAGGTGCGCCATCGCGGCACCATGGGCGGCAGCCTGGCCAACAACGACCCGGCGGCGTGCTACCCGGCGGCGGCACTGGCATTGAACGCAACCATCAAGACCAACAAGCGCGAGATCAAGGCGGACGAGTTCTTCCAGGGCATGTTCACCACTGCGCTGGAGCAGGGCGAGCTGATTACGTCGGTAACTTTCCCGGTGCCGGAGAAATCAGCCTATGAGAAATTCCGCAATCCCGCGTCACGCTACCCGATCGTCGGTGTGTTCGTGGCGAAGTTCCCGTCCGGCGTGCGGCTTGCCATTACCGGCGCGGGTCAGAACGGGGTGTTCCGCCATCAGGAAATGGAGAAGGCGCTGTCGGCCAATTTCTCGCCGGATGCGATTGCCGGCATCAGCACACCGGCGAGCGGCCTGAACAGCGATATCCACGCAAGCTCTGAATACCGCGCGCATCTGTGCGGCGTGATCGCGCGTCGCGCTGTGGCGAAAGCAGCTTGAGGCGCCGGCGGCCCGACGCGCTGCTGCGGCAACTTGTGCGCGGCGATACCGGGCGAAGTCCCGGACAGGGATTCGTCGTCCGGCTGCCAGGAGAGTTCGCGCAGATTGGCCACAATGGCGGCCCACCGCTGGAGCCGGATGAGGACCTGGGCGCGGTTTCCTGGCGCGGCTGGTGCTGGCGGCGGGCGCACAAGAAGGCGTGGAAGACGCCGCCGCGGGAGATTGCGCTGCGCCGCCTGGCGCGGGCGGAAGAGCTGGGGATGTCGTATCGCGACTACACGCTCGAGATACTGGAGCGCGGCGTTTATCTCTGATCGGGTGGTGGCTGTCGCATGCCTTGCCATGTCGTTGTCATAGGCGCCGGCATCATCGGCGCGGCGAGCGCGGCGGAACTGCTGCGCGACGGTCATCGGGTGACGATCCTGGAACCCGGGGAGCCGGGCGGCGAACAGGCCGCGAGTTACGGCAACGGATGTTGGCTGAGTTCGTGCTCCGTGCTGCCGGTGGCGATGCCGGGCATCTGGCGCAAGGTGCCGGGGTGGCTGGCGGACCCGCTGGGGCCGCTGACGATCCGCTGGCGCTATCTGCCGCGGTTGCTGCCCTGGCTGTGGCGGTTCCTGCGGTCGGGCGCGACCGAGGCGCGAGTGGCGGCGACGGCGCGGGCGCTGCGGCCCCTGGTGGAGAAATCGCCGGAGCGGCATTTGAAGCTGGCGCAGGAGGCAGGGGCCGGCGAGCTGATCCAGCGGCAGGGCCTGCTGTACGTGTTCCCCGATCGGGCCGCCTTCGAGGCGGAGGCGCTGGCCTGGCGGCTGCGCCGGGAGAACGGGGTGCAGTGGATCGAGCTGGAGGAGGATGAGCTGCGCCAGCGCGAACCGGCGCTGGACCGGCGATACACGTTCGGCGTGTTCATCGAGGATGGCGGGCATTGCCTCGATCCGGGCGCGTATGTCGATGCGCTGATCCGCGCTGCGGTTGCTGGAGGCGCGGAGTTGCGGCGCGCGCGGGCAGTGGGTTTCCGGATCGACGACCGGCGGTTGCGGGCGGTACGTTCGGATCAGGGGGAGATTGCGTGCGACCGGGCAGTGATCGCGGCGGGCGCACGGTCGCGGGGGTTGGCGGCTGCGGCGGGAGATCGCGTGCCGCTCGAAACGGAGCGCGGCTATCACGCCATCATCGAGCACCCGGAAAGCGGGCCGCGACATCCGATGATGCCGAGCGACGGCAAGATGTCGGTGACCATGATGGCGCAAGGGTTGCGCATCGCCGGACAGGTGGAGCTGGCGGGGCTGGAGGCGGCACCGAATTGGCGACGGGCGGAGATTTTGCGGGACTTCGCGCTGCGCATGTGGCCGGGCTTGCCGCGGGACCTGCCGGCAGAACGGGTGAGGCTGTGGATGGGGCACCGGCCGTCCACGCCGGACGGGCTGCCCTGCATCGGGCCGGCGAGTGGGTGCCCGGACGTCATTCACGCATACGGCCATGGGCATATCGGGCTGGCGTCTGGCGCGGCGACGGGGCGTTTGGTGGCCGATTTGGTCGGGGGGCGGCCGCCGTTCATCGATCCGGCACCCTATTCGGTGCGGCGGTTTGGTTGAATTGCGGAGCTGCCGTTGGCCGCCGCGCGCGACAGTGGGTTCCGGCACGCACGATTTTTGTTGACCGGATTGATCCGGAGGAGTACCGTTCTGTGAACGGAAAATCTGCGTGCCATGAACATTGCAGCGGTAATTCCATGCTATAATGGTGCGAATTTCATCGCAGACGCGATCGAGGCGATACTCGCTCAAAGCGAACCAGCTAGCGAGGTTATTGTTGTAGATGACTGCTCCCAAGATGATTCTCGTGATATTGTTGCAAATTATAGCGACAGGGTAATTCTACTTTCGACAGAACAGAACAGCGGGGTGCAAGTTGCCCGCAATATAGGCATTCGGCACGCGCGGGCGGATTGGATCGCCCTGTGTGATCATGACGACATATGGATGCCACGATATCTCGCCAACCTGTCCCGCTTACTCTGCGGTGAACCGGGAATTGAGTTTGTTTTTTGCAATTTCCAAAGGCTTCAGGATAAAACGCTTGAAACAGTCACCAAATTCGATCAGGCGCCGCAAGGCTACTGGGAACTCGCAGGACGGCGGGTAATACCGGAAGGATGGGTCTTCGACAGGAACTTTGCCGGTCAGACTTTTCTTTGGCACCCGATTTTTCCATCTGCAATCAGCTTTTCCAAAAGGCTCGTTGCCGAACGGGGAGAATTTAATCCGGCGATGAGAGGTTTTCGCCCCGAGGACGGGGAGTTTGTACTTCGCTGCCTTTATCGAGCGAAGGTCGCCGCCATACCCGAACCGCTGGTCGCCATACGACGGCACGAAGCGAACTCCACGGGAGATGATCTGCTGACACTCCTCGATGAGATACGGCTACTCCGCTGGATACGGGAGAATCACCCCGAAGCGCGTCAGTACAGCGATATTATAGATCGAGAGATCCGGCGCCGGCGGATCACCGCCGTGAATGGCGCGTTCGCCTCTCGGCGACATGATCTCATGCGAGAGCTGCTGGCGGATATACCTCGGCAGGACCGCTCGACGAGCATGCGAATCAAGGCGTCGATTGCCTGGCTTCCTGACCGACCGGGACTTTTTCTTAACGGCATGCTGCAGGGTACATCAGGGTACGCGCGCCTCGCGTGGCGGATGATGGGGGCTGGTCGAAACTGACCACCATCCCTGGCGTTGGAACCCCGCTGCATGCGGGACGCACGCATTCACGATTGTGTTTCCTGAAACAGGGATGAACCGAGACGGTTTTGGCAGCGCAAATCTGGACAACCTTTCATTGCCGCGAGCGTGACGGGCTAAGCAAGCGAGAGCTAGAAGTCGGCCGAATAGCAGTTGAGGCGCCACGCCGATGTCTCGATCCGTCCTGATAGCTTTTCTAATACTTGCCGGGTCTGCCCCAACGTTCGCGGCCACACTGAAAGTGGGTGCGAACGAGGAGTACAAGATGCCGAGCGCGGCGATCGCGCGGGCCACGGACGGCGATACGGTGGCGATCGATACTGGGACCTATTACGATTGCGCACTGGTAAAGCAGAACAATCTCACGATCGAGGGCGTCGGGCCGAACGTGGTGATGACCGATAAGACATGCCGCGGGAAGGCGCTGCTGATTACCAATGGGAATAATATTACTGTCCGCAACATGACGCTGCAGCGGGCCCGCGTGCCGGACCAGAACGGCGCGGGCATCCGCGCGCAAGGCGGCAATCTGACGGTCGAGAACACGCGGTTCTTGGACAACGAAGAGGGCATCCTGGTCGCAAAGAACCCACAAGCCTCGGTGAAGATCATCGGTAGCGAGTTCGTAGGTAACGGCAGATGCGGCAAGGATTGCGCGCACGGCATCTATACCGGGCCTATTGCCGCGCTGGATGTGGAGCGATCTCGGTTCTTTGACACGCATGCTGGGCACAGCATCAAATCGCGGGCGGCGAAGACCGTGGTGCTGAACTGCGATATCGAGGATGGGCCGACCGGCACTTCCAGCTACCAGATCGACGTGCCGAATGGCGGCGACGTGCTGATCGAGGGCAACAAGCTGGAGAAAGGGCCGCACGCGCAGAACTGGGCGACATCGATCATGATCGGCGAGGGCGGGGTGAGTTACCCGTCGGATGGGCTGGTGATTCGGAACAACACGCTGATCAACAATACCGGGCATGAGACGACGTTCGTGCGCAACATCACCGCGACGCCGGCACAGCTTTCGGGTAACGTGTTTCAGGGGGGGAAGGTGATTCCGCTGAAAGGGGATGGGCCGGCGCGGTGACCGGCAGAGCGCGAGCCGCCCGCCCGTGATCAGGCCGGGGCGGGCTGTTCCCCGCTTAGGCCTCGTCATGGAATAACTGAATCGACCGTCATTCCCGCGAAAGCGGGAATCCAGCGGGCGGCGGAAGATTCCCGCCGTCGCGGGAATTGACGAGATGACGCGTTTGTTTCCGAACAACTCCTTAGCGCGGAGCAAGCAGGTTGTCGAACCCGTCGCGAATGATGGCCTGGTAGCGTTTGGCGAGAGCGGCCGGCATGCGAGATTCGCGCGCCTCACGCAGCGCGCTGACCTGGCGTTGGTAGTGGTCCTGGTCCATGCCCGACAATACCTGCTGCAGCGCGCCCCGCATGCCATCAACGTCGTTGCATATGTAGCCGATGTCGCCATGACGGGCGAACAGGTCGGCGACGATCGGCAGCCTGGTGGCGATGATAGGCCTGGTCCAGGTCATGGCGTCCAGCAGCGCGCCGCTGGCGGACAGGTTGTAGTAGCCGGGCTGGAACGGCAGGAATGCGAAATGAATGCGGGCGAGACGATCGAGGAAGTCCTGCCTCGGCAGGTGCTCGGCTGATGCGGGGCTGTCGAGCACCGCGAAACGGTTGAGCTCGGCGCCGGGTGGGATCCGGCCGATCAGGTGAAATTCGATGGCGTCGCCGCAACGTGCCTTGAAATCGCGCGCGATGTCGAGAAACGTGCTGATGCCCTTGGCCTCGGTCGCCTGGCCGACAAAGCCAATGCGCAACGGGCGAGCGAGGCGGGGCTCCGGGACGAGCGGCAGTTCGGCGACATTGATCGGCAGCGGCAGCACGTCGGTGCGCTTCGCCGCTTCCGGCGCGAGGCGGGCGAGCTCCTGGCGGATTGCGTCTTCCAGGACCAGGAAACGCAGCCGCCGATGGCCGCGTGCCCGCATCATGGAAGGCAGGTCCATAGCGCGAATGAGCGGATTGCGCGACCGCCAGCCGAACATGCTATTGAGGTCGCCATGCAGTCCGACCTGCACGCCGATAGGGCGGCGGGAAAGTCGCAGCAGCATCGCGGCGGCAAAGATCGCGGTCGATGTGGCGGAGATCAGCAGGATCAGGCAGGGCTCGTGGGGTGGAGCGGTGCGCAGGGCGGTGCGCAGGATACGAACTTCGCTTGCCAGTCGGCGGACGGAGACGATGTGCGGGCGGTGGAGGTAGATCTGACCCAGGGTGATCGGGTGGAAGGAGAGTCCTCTCACCCCTCCCATCTCTCCCGAAACCCGGGTGAGGGCGGTGTCATTTTGCAGTTCGCGCAGGTGCGATGGATCAGCGAAGACCCGGATTTGCTGGTCCGGAAATGCGTCCGAGATCGTCTGGATGGTGGCACTATTGCCGGGTGCGTGAAGTGTGCCGGTCCAGGTCGGCTCAATAACGAGGATCACCGGGTGGCCGGCTCGAACTGGCGGGGACGCAGGCCGGCGTGGAACCAGGTGATCAGTGAGTAGATATCGAAGATGGGCAGCCGCAGTTCCTCGCGCAGGGAATGCGCATAGGGCGGCATATTGGTGCACTCCAGGACGATAGCCCCGAGGTTGGGGTGCTTGCCCTTGAGTTCGCGTCCGGCGCTCAGGATATCCTGCGCGGCGGCGTCCATGTCCATGTCCTGGCTTTCGCCGCGGATCAGGACGCGGAAAAACTCCCTCCCCTGTTCGGTGCCGACGATCGGCGTGTCCAGGGGGACATCGACCGCTCGCAAATGGCTCGGAGTGAGCGATCCGGCGGAGACGGTGATGATCCCGACGCGCTGGCCGGGCGGCAGCATGGCCTGCACCCAGGGCACCTGCATGAGCGCGCTGGCGGCGACCGGCACGCGGACATGGGCGGCAAGCTCGCGCTGAAACAAGGAGAGAAAGCCGCAGTTGGTGGTGATCGCCTCGGCACCGTCGCGCACGAGATCGGTGGCGGCGGCGAGGAAATCGTCGCGCAGGCCCGCGGCACCGTCGAGCACCACGCGTTCCGGCGTAGCGCCGCGGACGACCCGGTAGAGCACGGGGAAGGGCCAGGTCGCAGCGTTGCCCATGTCGCCAGGAACGCGGGGGAAGCGGGCCTCCAGCATCAGAATGCCCAGCGGGGCGCCGTAGATGGCCTTGCCGCCTCGGGCGATGCGTGCGCGCGGTTGGGACATGGTCATGGCTTACGCGGGAGCCATCTGCGTGACGGCCGGCTCGGCACGCGTTTCGGCGCGGCAGAGATCATGGACCTCGCGCCAGGTGGCCGGTCGTCCGCCGAGATCGCGCTGAAAGAAATCGTAGAACGCGTCGAGCCAGGCGAGAAAGCGGGTGAGGTCGTCGGGCGTGCGGACATACGGGGTGCAGCCGGGAAGCAGGGAAGGGGTGTGATAGGTCAGCACGAAAATCTTCTGCCCCTGCGCCGAAAGATGGCGAACAAGCCGCTTGGCTTCGTCGATCAGGATGCCCTCCGGCGTCAGCCTGATCCGTTCGAGGAAGCCGAGGCGGGACATCAACGCCGGCCAATGCATGGTTTCGCTGAAGCGACTGAACAGCGCGCGGCGCAGCACAGCGGACGGATCGGCCAGGCTCCCAACGAACCCGGCGGTGCTGGGAATCTCAAGGATCGTGCGCTCGGCATCGACCCAGTATGGGGCGGTAGAGCCGAACCCCAGATAATCGGGGCCGCCCTGTCGCGCGAAACTCCAGCATGGCATGACACTGCTATCGGCCAAGTAGCCGAGTTGCCGCAGGATATCCCCGGTACGCGGGCCGGCGCCGAAGCGGCCGGCACGATAGATGCGCGGACGCACATCCAGCCCGTCTTCGATCGCGCGTGTCAGCACGTTGAGTTTTTCATATTCCAGCGCGACCGGCAGATTGCCCGGATAGGTATTGCGGGCGGTGAGCTCCTCAATGAGCGGGGGAGTAACCCAGGCGTGGAGTTGAGCGCCGACGTCGCATTTACGGTCCTGCAGCAGCTCGCGCAGCGGTGCACACCCATCTTCCTGGACGGCGACCGGATAGTCGATCAAGTATGTCGGGACGACGCCGTAGCGTTCGAACACACGATGCGCGAGAAACTGCTCCGCCATCGAGCGGACGTCGGCCGCAGCGCGCTGGAACGGCTGGCTGTTCCAATCGAAAGCTTCTTCGGCGTCGATCAGCGTGACTATCAGCGGCGGCGTGGAACACTGGACATGCGTCGGTGCGTGCAGCCGCTTGTCAACGACGGAGGCGCTGCAGCCGAGTTGGCGGATATCCTCCCATTCCGGAGCGTCCACACGCAGCCGGTCGGACGCGCCATCGAGAGGCAGGTCATAGATCTGAAGGTAACGCTGGGCCACGCGAGCCATATCGAACGTGGCGCGCACGTAGTCCCGGGCTCGGCTGCCGATCCGGCACCGAAGCTGGGGGTCTGCCGCCAAGCGGAGCACGGCACTCAGGTATCCGGGCTCGTCGTTGAAAAAAAGCCCAGTTGTTTCATTGGTTACGAACAAGTCGTTTACGCCGGGAAGATGGCGCACGACGACCGGCAGTCCGTTGACCTGAGCTTCGGGAACCACCATCCCAAACCCTTCCTGATGAGAGCCGAAGGTCATGATATCGGCGGCCTGGAAATAGGAGTGAACGTCCGACACTTCGCCCACAAAGCGGATATGATCTCCGGTGCCGTCGCGCTCGATGACGGCGTGGAATTCCTTGGCGTAAACCGGGTCGATTTCGGGGCCCACCATAAGAAGAAAAGTCTCTGGATGCACGCGCAGGATTTCCGGCAGCGTGCGGATGAGCAGCAACGGGTCTTTGCGCCGGTTGAGCGCGCCGACAAAGATCAGCACCAGCGCATTCTCGGGGATGCCGAGCTGGGAGCGGATCGCTGACCGAGCGGCTGGATCTGGCCGTGGATCGTTGATCCCACATGGTATGAGATGACAACGACCTGGTGGAATGACCTGCGACGATTCCGCATGAAGTCTGGGATTGATGGAGATCACCGCATCGAACAACCGGAACAACCGGTACACGACGGAATGTCGCGACGAACGATAGCGGCTGACCAGGACGGGAATGCTGTCATCCAGCGTGGAGGACAATACCAGGCGACGACGAAACAGCTTGGTAAGAACGTAGCTGAAGAAGCACCAGTCCGCGTGGGTACGGATATGGACAGTATCGTAGCGATGCAGGTGACGCAGGAACCAGACCACTAGCGCGGCTTCCTGACGCCACGCAGTCAGAGGCCGGCGACTGAGATAATATATGCGGTTGAGGGTGGAGCACGTCCGCGGCGGTTCGGGCGGCTCGGGCGTAACGGTGACCAGCAGGTCGTGCTGCACGTCAGGGGCAAGCACCTGCATGAACCCGGTGCAGCGTTCCATGAACGCGCCCTCGCCAGTAAAGCGAGGACGATAGTATTTGAGGACGTGCAGGACGCGGGCGGGTCGTGACATGGAGGTGCTGCTGGTTCAGTCCCGTCCGCCTTCGCGGGTGGCCGGCAAAGGCTGTTTCGGGTCGGGCCCGGTAGACCCCGCTGCTCCCAGCATCGCAGCGAAATAGCTGATCGTTCGTTGCAGTCCATCCTCCAGTTTCGTGGTCGGTTCCCACCCAAGCAGATGGCGGACGCGTGAAATGTCCGGGCAGCGCTGCAACGGATCGTCCTGCGGCAGCGGCCGATGGACAATCGGCGAACGCGAGCCAGTGAGCCGGATGGTGTGTTCGGCCAGCTCCCGCACGGTGATCTCGTTCGGGTTGCCTATATTGAGCGGGCCGACCACGTCATCTTCGGCAGCCATCAAACGCATCAGTCCGTCGATCAGGTCATCGACGTAGCAGAAGGCGCGGGTCTGGTGGCCGTCGCCATAGAGGGTGATCGGCTCATTCTGAAGCGCCTGGACGATGAAGTTGGAGACGACGCGGCCATCGTCGGGGTGCATGCGCGGTCCATAGGTGTTGAAGATGCGGGCAACCTTGATGCGGGTCTTGTGCTGGCGAAGATAGTCGAAGAACAGGGTCTCGGCGCAGCGCTTGCCTTCGTCGTAACAGGCGCGCGGGCCGAGCGGGTTGACGTTGCCCCGATAATCCTCCGTCTGCGGGTGAACGGTTGGATCACCATAGACTTCGCTGGTGGAAGCCTGAAGGATGCGGGCGCCGACGCGCTTCGCCAGGCCGAGCATGTTGATGGCGCCGATGACGCTGGTCTTCGTGGTCTGCACCGGATCGAACTGGTAATGGACCGGCGATGCCGGGCAAGCGAGATTATATATCTCGTCCACCTCCACATACAGGGGAAAGGTCACGTCGTGGCGCAGCGATTCAAAATGCGGGTCCGCAAGCAGGGCGGCGATATTGTCCTTGCGGCCAGTGAAATAATTGTCCACGCAAAGAACGTCGTTGCCGGCAGCGAGCAGGCGTTCGCACAGATGGGAGCCGAGGAAACCCGCTCCGCCAGTCACCAGCACGCGTTTGCGCGTGAATGCCATGCACACAGGTCCTTCCGCCGGCGAAGGCGCAAAATCACAGACCAGCGGGCGCAGCGCAAGGATTTAACGCTGCGCAAGGGCGGACGGGATCGGGTCGGCTTGCGGTGCGGGGCGACGGCGGCGAAACTGAGCCCGGCAATATTCATTTTCACTTAAGGGAGATGCCGCCATGGCCGACCGGCCGTTCACGCAAGCGGATTTGGATGCATTGCAGCAATGGGATACGCCGACCATCTGCAACGGGTTGGAGCTGGCGGCGCCGGAGCGGCGCGCGATCGGGTTCACGACGCAGCCGCTCATTCCGATCGAGCCGAAATTGCCGCCGATCGTCGGGCTGGCGCGGGTGGGCATGATCCGGGCCAAGGAACGGCCCCGCGGAACGGTCGCGGATCGGCTGGACTGGTACGATTACGTCGCGAAGGCCGACCTGCCGACCATTGTCGTGTTGCAGGATCTCGACGACACCCCGGGGTATGGCGCGTGGTGGGGGGAGGTGCATTCCACCGTGCACAAGTCACTGGGAGCGCTGGGCTGCGTAACGAACGGCTCGTACCGGGATATCGATGCGTGGGCGGAGGGCTTCCAGATTATCGGCGGATCGGTGGGGCCGAGCCATGCGTGGGTGCATATGGTGGATTTCGGCAAGCCGGTGAACGTGCATGGCATGAACGTGGCGCATGACGACGTGGTGCATGCGGACCGCCACGGCGCCGTGGTGATACCGGCAGAGGCGGTGAAGAAGCTGCCAGCGGCGATCGAGCTGATCGCGCGGCGGGAGAAGGTGATCCTTGACGTCTGCCGGGACCCGGGATTCACGCCCGCCAAGCTGCGGGAGGCGATACGGCGGTCAGGGGAGATCCACTGATACCAACCCGTGTTGATGCTGACCCTCTTCCTCTTGCCCGGCCCCTTCCTGTCACGGTCGGCCCCCCACCGTCATGGCCGGGCTTGTCCGAGGCTTGTCCCGGCCATCCACGACCTCGTCGCCCACCGCGCCGCTCGTTGGCTTCACGCTACTCCGGGTAACACCAGCAGGATGGGTTATTCTCAACGCGGTCCGGTATGAGCGCGAAAATTGTCGGATCGCAGCCGGCTATCGGAGAGCCCGAATGCGAGTCTCTGATTGGCGGCAATCTCACCCTCAAATTGCAGCATCGATTTCTGCCGTAGTCGGCATGGTGCCCTGACTGCCGCGGCGCGTGCAGCAGACCGAAGCTGCGATGGCAGCGCGGCGGAGCGCCGCCTCCAGCGGCATGCCCCGGTCCAGCGCGGCCGTAAGCACGCCGGTGAAGCAATCACCCGCACCTGTGGTATCCACAGCAACCACGGGGCGTGCCGCAACCTCGATACCGCCCGCCGGCGATGCTGCCTCGGCGCCCCGTTCGCCCAACGTGCGCACGACCGTCGCGCCCAGCGCGCGGTGCAATTCGGCGGCGTTCGACCCCGTGCCAAGCTGGCCGGCGAGCCAGGCTGCTTCGACTTCGTTGACAACCAATATGTCGACTGCCCGCAGCGCGGCTTGGTCCAGCGGTGCGGCCGGCGCCAGGTTAAGCACGGTGCGCGCGCCACGCTGCCGGGCACGGCCGATCAGTGCCGCGGTCGCCGTGGCCGGTATCTCCATCTGCAACAACAATGTGCTGTCCGCCCGTAGCAGATCGTCTTCCACCTGCGTGTCGACAACCGCGAGATTCGCGCCCGAGCCCACGCCGATCACATTATTTCCATGGTCATCCACAAAGATCCCGGCGCAGCCGGTCGTATCATCGGTTTTGATCACGCGTGAGATGTCGATGCCGGTCTCGCGCAGAATGCGGAGCGCCCCGGCAGCGAGCGCGTCCCGCCCGACCGCGCCCGCCATGATGACGTGCGCGCCGTCGCGGGCGGCGGCAACAGCCTGGTTGGCGCCCTTGCCCCCCGGCTCGATGCGAGCAGAGCGGGTCAGGATAGTTTCGCCAGGCGCCGGTAGCGCGGGCAGCGGGAAGATCAGGTCCAGGTTGATGGAGCCGAGGACGACGATCATTGCGGGCCTGGACGCTATGGTGCCGACGCTCGGACTTGAACCGAGGACCTACTGATTACGAATTTGCCCCAGCGGGCATGCCCGGTCACGTGTCCGCATGGCGTCCACTCAGAAACCTCAGTAATTACGGGATTTTCTCGGAAGGTCTGCTGATAATCCTTGACACACCCGGACAGAAAATGCCTCCTGCGTGCGGACACAGTGCGGACACGGGAGCTGGTGCGATGGCAGATCGGTTGACGGACCGGATCGTAAAGGGCCTGCCGGTCCCTGCCAGCGGCAACCGCATACACTACGATTCCGACCTGCCAGGGTTCGGCGTGCGCGTGACCAGCGCCGGCGCCCGGGCGTTCATCCTCAACTACCGTGCCGCCGGCCGTGAGCGACGTATCACCATCGGCCAGCACCCGGCCTGGAATGTGAGCCGAGCGCGCGAGCGGGCCGCGGAGCTGCGTCGCCAGGTGGACGCGGGCGCCGATCCGATGGCGGAGCGACACGCCGGGCGCGCGGCGCCGACGGTCAACGACCTGGCCGACCGATTCGAGGCGGAACACCTGCCAAAGAAGCGGCCGACGACGCAGCGGGAGTATCGGCGGATCATCCGCCTTCATATCCGCCCGGCGCTGGGCAGTTTGCGGGTGGCGGATGTGCGGCATGCCGACATCGAACGATTGCACCGCGCAGTCGTCAAGGGCGCACCCTACGGCGCCAACCGCGCCGTGGCCGTTGTATCGAAGATGCTGAACCTCGCCGTCCGGTGGGAGATGCGGACGGACAACCCAGCCCGCGGCATCGAACGTGCGCCCGAACAGAAACGCGAGCGGTTCCTGACGCCGGCGGAGATCGCCCGGCTTGGGGAGGCGTTGGCTGTCCACCCGGAACGCACCAGCGCCAACGCCGTGCGGCTGCTACTCCTGACCGGCGCACGCAAGGGCGAGACGCTGGCGGCTCAGTGGAAGGATTTCGACCTTGAAGCCGGCGTCTGGTCCAAGCCAGCGGCGACGACCAAGACTGCCAAGCGGCACCGTGTCCCCCTATCCGCCCCGGCGCTTACCCTGCTGGTCGAGATGAAGTCCACCTCAGATATAGAGAATGCCCGGCGTGTGCGCGACGGGCTGGATCCGGTGGCCTGGGTGTTTCCGGGCGTGGGGGGCAAGCCGCTCGGCGACATCAAACACTTCTGGGCGGCAGTGTGCCGTAAGGCTGATCTGGCCGCCGTGCGCGTCCACGACCTGCGGCACACGTATGCATCCATCCTGGCGTCGGCAGGGCTGTCGTTGCCGATCATCGGTCAGTTGCTAGGCCACACGCAGACAGCAACCACGGCGCGGTATGCGCATCTCATGGACGATCCGCTGCGCGCCGCAACCGAACGCGCGGGAGCCGTGATCACTGGTGCCGGACGAGAGGGCGCCGAGGTGGTCCAGATACCGGGCAGGCGTGCTCTGTAGCTGGTTACATCTCTGTAATCTGAGCCGAGCACAGGATTTATAGTCCTGAGGCATGTGAGTGTTATCAAGGGCTTACCGGCCGCGCGCTTATCAGTTCGTTTGGCGGAGTTCTGCGGCTTTGCGGACCCCCTGAACCTTAACCCATTGGAATCGCTCGCATGCCTCAGGATTCTTCATCCTGGGCTCAGTCAATGATTCCAATGGGTTAGAGAGCGCGCGCTTATCAATTATTCCGATTGAAGATCGGTTGGCGGCCTTCTATGTGCATTCCTGTCATCAACCGGCAGGAACTATCACATGGAACAATCAGACGCATCCGGCATCCTCGATGGACTATCGCCACGCAAGCAGGTGGCGGTCGCATTCAAGGTCCATCCGCGGACAGTTCACCGTTGGGA
>DATDIC010000137.1:0-10931 GCA_036521275.1 Acetobacteraceae bacterium | reverse complement strand
CGGTATTGCCCGCGGCGGCCTGGTACCCGCCAGCATGGCAGCCGGATTGCTGGCACTGCCGCTCGCCATGCTGACATGTGACCGACGAACTCGTGTTGCGGAATGGCTTGGCCCACCCCCGGACGGCCGCCGCGTGCTTCTAATCGACGATTGCTGCGCGACCGGCGAAACCATGGCCGCAGCGCTTACGGTCCTGCGTGACGAAGGACGCGAAACACTGACGCTGACCCTGGTCCACGATCCGGAAACCACCGCGTTCGTGCCCGACCTGTCCCACCCCATGCGCGAGCTGTTCCGCTTCCCGTGGGAACGCGGAGAGGCGACGCCAGCGGCAAGAGCGTTGCGCGCCACCGGCGCCGCCGCCGATCGCAGGACCGAGGCGCCATTCGTCGGGCTGGATCTGGATGGCGTATTTGTGCCGGACATTCCCCGCGCCGAGTACACCGCCGACGTAGTCGCCGCACTGGCGCAACGCCACGTGCTGGAACCGTTCGCGACCGTGCCGATGTTCGTGCCACAGCGCGCGGTGGTAATCACCGGGCGATATCATGGCGACCGCGAGCGCACGATCGAGTGGGTGAGACGGTGGCTGCACACGGACCTGCCCGTGGAGTGCCGCCCGCCCGGGTTAGCCGACGATATCGCGTCCGTGACCCGCTACAAGGCGGAAACCGCCGCCCGCTGGGGCTGTACGCACTTCATCGAAAGCGATCCGGAACAAGCGATCCGCATCGCTGCTGCCGCGCCGCATCTGCTCGTAAGCTGGTGGTCCGCGGCTGATGAGCGTTCCTGGCTGATCGGAGCGGCAGCCGCCCCGCACGCCTAACGGCTTCGCCGCCGCCCCATCAGTGGCAGCTCCTCGAACAATGTAGGCGCCTCGCCCACCTGCGCGCCCTCGATGCCGAGCAGACGCAACTTCGTCGTGACGCCGCCAGCCGCCGAGAAGCCGCCGATCTTCCCGCCGGCCGCCAGGACACGGTGGCATGGCACAACGATCGGAAACGGATTCTGTCCCATCGCCTCACCCACGTCGCGCGCCACACTCCGGTCGCCAAGTCGCGCCGCGATCTCGCCATACGACAGGGTGCTGCCCGGCGGAATGGTCCGCGCCGTCGCATAGACACGCTGCTGGAACTCCGGCACGTCCCGCATATCGAGCGCGATCGCCGACAGATCGCGCTGTTCGCCACCCAGCAACGCGGTGATCGCTTCGATCGCCTGCAGCACCTCTGGCGGCGCCGGTGCCTCGCTCATGCCAGGATAGCGCCGGAGCAATCGCGCCCGCGTCGCGGCCTCGTTCCGCTCCGGCAATTGGACACCGACGATGCCGCGTTCGCCCCACGCGATGCCGCATCGTCCGACGGCCGTATCAAAGAGTGTGAATGCTGTTTCCGACATGATGCAGCAGCTTCTACCACCCGCCGTGAAAAGCCGCACCTCCCGGATCTTGCTCCCGGCCGCTCGTTCACCTCATCCAAGCGCTCCTGCGAGCCGTCATGCCCCGAACAAACCGTCATGCCCGCGAAAGCGGCATCCAACCCGCGCCGCGAAACCCCCCAGGGGTTCGCCCGAAACTACACCCTCTCCATCACCCGATCACGCAGACGGTTACCCTCCCGGCTGCCGAAGAAAATGTCGGTCGTAACCTCCTCCACGCTGCGGCAACCCGTATAAGCCATCGTCTTGTCCAGCTCGTTGCGAATGACATTGATCGCGTGCGCCGCGCCGGCCTGGCCGCCGACCGCGGTGCCATACAGCGTCGCCCGCCCGGTCAGCACGCACTTCGCCCCCAGCGCCAGCGCCTTGGCGATGTCTGATCCGCGCCGCACGCCGGAATCCAGGATCACCGTCGCCCGCTCGCCCACCGCCTCGGCGATCTCCGGCAGCACGTCGATCGTGGCAACCGCGCTATCCATGTTCCGCCCGCCATGGTTGGATACAATGATCCCGTCCACGCCGTACTCGATCGCCTTCACCGCGTCATCCGGCCGGTTGATCCCCTTCACCATCAGCACGCCGGGCCATTTATCCCGGAAGATGCGGATATCCTCCCAGCAGAGCGTGTCCTGACGCATGAACTCCCGCGCCCCCGGATCCGTCGTGATCGGCCGGCGATACGGGTCCGGATAGTTCTCGTTGCGCGGCATGCCGATCGTGGTCAGGTAATGCATCAGCACGCGGAAGAACCAGTCCGGGTGCATCGCGATATCCCACGTGAACCGGGCCGTCGGATGGAATGGCAGCAGGAACCCGTTGCGCGGGTTGTATTCCCGGTTCGGCGGCACGATCGTATCCACCGTCACGATCAGCGCCTCGAACCCGGCGCGGTGCGCCCGCTCGATCAACTGATACGAAAGCTCCCGCTCCTTCCAGACATAAAGTTGGAACCACAGCCGCCCGCCAGCCTCCTTGGCGATCGTTTCCATCGCCGTCATGGAGCTGGTCGCCATGGTGAACGGGATATTGGCTGCAGCAGCCGCTTTCGCCAGTTCCAGCTCACCCAAATACCAGCATAACCCGGCAGCGCCGGTCGGTGCGATCGCCATCGGCATGCCGGCCGGCTTGCCGAACAGCGTGGTCGCCATGCTCCGCCCCGACACATCGACCAGCGCGCGATGGCGCAGCTTGATGCGCTCGAACGCCGCGCGGTTGTTGCGCAGTGCCACCTCGTCCTCGCTGCCGCGATCGACGAACTCGAACACGCCGCGTGGCAGCCGCCGCTTGGCGGCCACGCGCAGATCATTGATGTTGTAGCAACGACTCAGTGCAGACATTCTCGACGCTCCCGTTACCGCGATGATGAAGCACGGCAGCGCCGTGTCAAGCGAGCCGGGCTAATCCACCTCGCGCAGCACATCGGTTTTCACCGCCAGCACCTCGCCCATCCAGGTTGCGTGCAGCGTATGGTCGTCCCGCGGCCGACCCGATTCCGGATGCAGCAATACCGTCAGCCCCATCCGGTTGAGCATCAGGAACGGCACCAGGGACGCAAACAGCTCCGGGCCGAATGCAATCTGGTACATCGCCTGGACATGCGGTCCCACCGGTCCGTCGTGCCACCGACCCATCCGGGCGGCGGGAAAACGTTGCTCCGTCCATTGCCGCAGCAGCGCGGCACGATCCCTGGTGGCATCATCGTGGAAATAGATGTGGGCGTGATAGTCGTGGATCGCCCCGACATCCTTCGGTTGGTCAGGCATCGCTTTCCTCCCCGCTGATCAGCGCAAACGCTCCAGGATCGACACGTAGTTCGCCACCGCCGCGCCACCCATGTTGAACACGCCGCCGATATCCACCTTCGACAACTGCATGCCCTCGGGTGCCTGGCCGGTCAGTTGCATCGCCACCAGCGCATGCATGGAAACCCCCGTCGCGCCGATCGGATGCCCCTTCGCCTTCAACCCCCCTGACGGGTTCACCGGCAACTTTCCGTCCTTCTGCGTCCACCCTTCCAGCACCGCGCGCGCGCCCTGGCCCGGCCGAGCCAGCCCCATCGCCTCATATTCCAGCAACTCGGCAATGGTGAAACAATCATGCGATTCCACGAAGGACAAGTCGTCCAGCTTCAACCCAGCCGCATCCAGCGCCTGCCGCCACGCCTGCGCGCCACCCTCGAACTGCGTGATGTCCCGCTTGCTGATAGGCAGGAAATCATTCACCTGCACCGCGGCACGAAAGCGCACCGCCTTGCCCATGCCGCGTGCAGTGTCCTCGTCGGTCAGCACCAGCGCGGCGGCACCGTCAGACACCAGTGAGCAGTCGGTCCGCTTCAGCGGCGGCGCGACATACGGATTTTTCTCGCTCACCGTACGGCAGAACTCGAACCCCAAATCCTTGCGCATCTGCGCATACGGATTGGCAACCCCGTTCTTGTGGTTCTTCGCCGCGATCGCCGCCAGTGCGTCGGACTGATCGCCATAGCGCTGGAAATACCGTTCCGCGATCCGCCCGAACACGCCGGCAAAACCCGCCGGAATATCCGCCTCTTCTTTCTTGTAGCTCGCCTTCAGCAGGATATCTCCCACCTCCGGCCCCGGCGTCGCGGTCATCTTCTCCACCCCGATCACCAGCGCGAACCTGCCGCGCCCCGCAGCCAGAAAATCACGCGCCCCGTGCACCGCCGCCGAGCCCGACGCGCAGGCGTTCTCGAAGCGTGTGGACGGCTTGAACCGCAGCTCCGGCAGATGCTGCAGCACCAGGGAAGAAGGAAAGTCCTGCGCCGAAAATCCGTTGTTGAACAAGCTCACGAAGCTCGCCTCGATCTCGCCTGGCGAAATCCCGGCATCCGCGATGGCGGCGCCGGCAACGCGCCCAATCAGTCTTTCGACATCCGGGTCTTCCAGCTTCCCGAACGGGGAATGTGCCCAGCCGACGATGCAGGCTTCGGTCATGATTGCCGCGCTCCTGTTGTAACCAACCAGCCACATCTTACGGCAGACGACGATCGAAGGCCATGCCAGCATCGGCCATCGCTTACCGTTTGCGCCAGACGCGGCGGGGTTCCGTGTCTGATCACCAGCGGTACTCATTCACCGCCATCTTGTGCGCATGGCGATTGCAGCTATTGTTGATCGGCTTCGCGGCTGATCCGGGGGAAACATAATGATATTGTCACGACGCGGAATGCTTATTGCCTCGGCAACAGGCCTGAGCGCGCCGGCAATTCTGCGCACCGCATCAGCCGCCGAGCCGATCCGCTTCGGTTGGCTGGTGGCACTCACCGGCGCCAACTCCGCCCCCGGCATCGGATTCAATCGCGGAGTCATATGGGCCGCCGCGCAGGTCAACGCCGCCGGAGGCGTCAAAGGCCGCAAGATCGAAGTCATCACCCGCGACACCCAGGGCGATCCCACCAAGGCCGTAAATGCCGCGGTCGAGCTTGCATCCCGCGTGAAAGCCGACGTGGTGTTCGGCCCCACCAATTCCGGTGAGGCGCTGGCAACCACGCCCATCCTGGCCCGCTACAAGGTGCCGAACTTGCAGCTCGGCGTGGTGGACAGCCTGGTCGATCCGCAGAAATACCCCTATGCGTTCCGCTTGGCCGCCAGCAACACCCAGTGGGATGATGCCAATCGCAACTACTGCCTGAACGTGCTGAAGGCAAAATCCGTAGCCGTGCTGGGCGACAACACCGGCTACGGCACCACGGCGGTGGGCGCCGCTGTCGCCGCCTTCCAGAAAGCCGGCGCCAACGTGGTGTACCACGCCGTGATCGACGCCAATGCACAGGACCTGGCGCCCGACCTGCTGCGTGCGAAAAATGCCGGCGCCCAGGTGGTGACGGTGTGGAGCGACAGCACCGGCCTCGATGCGCGCATGATGAACGCGCGCGCCCGGATCGGTTGGGACGTGGTGTTCTCCGGCCATCCGGCGATGGGCTCGGGCGATGTCGCACACCTGCTCGACAAACCGGCGAACTGGGAGAAAGTGTATATCGTCGGCTACCGGAACTGCAGCTTCGACGCCAACGGGAAATTGCCGCCCCGCACCCAGGCCTTCGTGGACAGCGTAAAGGGCAAGATCGCGCTGAGTGATACGTCGTTATGGTGGGTGGCATCCGGCGTCGATGCCATCCGGCTGGTGGCCGAGGCGGTGGACAAGACCGGCTCCAGCAACGCGGAAGCGATTGCCGGCTATTGGAACACGGTCAAGAACTGGCCGGGCCTGTTCGGCGACTACACCTTCACGCCGACGCAGCATAACGGCTACCCGACCAATCAGGTCGTGATGTCCACCGCCAACTCCGAACGTGACGGCGCATTCGCCCTGGCACCCGGCTACAGCTAAGCAGCCCACCGCGGATCGGCGACATTCCAGAAGGTAACAGGATGAACGAATAAGGGAGGTAGAATCTATGCCGATTACCCGTCGTCATGTATTGGCCGGCACCGCCGCTGGCGCCGCGTCGCTCGCCACCGGCCTAGCCCGCCCGGCAATCGCCGCGTCGGAACCGATCCGCATCGGCTTCCTCCCGGCGCTCACCGGGCCCAGCTCCTCAACCGGGGTGGGCATCAACCGCGGCACCGTCCTGGCAGTGAAAGAAATCAACGCCGCCGGCGGGGTGAACGGTCGGCAGATCGAGCTGATCGTCCGCGATACCCAGAGCGATCCCACCAAGGCCGTGAATGCCGCCGCCGAGCTGACCCGCCGCGATCATGTGCATGTCGTCTGGGGACCCCTCAACTCCGGCGAGGCCCTCGCGGCCACGCCGCTGATCGCCCGCATCGGCGTACCGATGCTAGACCCGTGCTGGGTCGATTCACTGACCGACGTCAAGAAATACCCGCTGGCGTTCCGCAACGCGCCCACCAACCAGCAGATCGGCGGCGCCGCCAACCATTACGTCGTCGATGTGCTGAAGCTGAACAAGGTGGCGGTGATCGGCGATACCACCGGCTACGGCACCGCCTCGGTGGAAGCCTACGTGCCGATGCTCAAGGCCAAGGGCGCCGCGGTCGTCTATCAAGGCGATGTCGATGCCAGCAACCCGGACCTCAAGCCGGAACTGCTGCGCATGCGCAATGCCGGCGCCCAGGTGATCATGCCATGGAGCGTCAATGCCGGCTTCCTGTCGCGCATCATCAACACGCGGTCCGAGATGGGCTGGGACGTGCCGATCGTCGGACAGACGACGCTCGGCTCCGGCCAGACCAAGGCGCTGCTGGCCAAGCCGGAATACTGGGACAAGGTGTACCAGAACAATTTCCGCAGCTCCAGCTTCGACAGCGCCGGGAAACTGCCGCCCCGCACGGCCGCGTTTCTCGACCGTCTGCGCGCCAACAAGATCGAGATGGGCGATACCCTGCTGTGGTGGATCGCCATCGGCTACGACGCGCCGCGGATTATCGCCGACGCCGTCAAGAACGCCGGCAGCACACCGGAACAAATCGCCGGATATTGGAATACGCTGAAGGCGTGGCCGGGCGTGTATGGCGACATCACCTGGACGCCACAGCAGCACAACGGCTTCCCCGACAACGAAGTCGTCATGTGCGAAGCCAACTCGTTGCGCGACGGCACGTTCAGGTTGGCACCCGGCTACAACGCGTGATCCGATGCTCGCATCGATCATCTCGTACGGATTGGCGATCGGCGCGATTTATGCGCTGATCGGCATCGCCTACAACGTGATGTTCACGGCCTCCCGGGTATTCAGCTTCACCTCGGGCGCCCTGGGCATGCTGGGCGGAGTGTTCGGCGCTCTGTTCATCAGCCGCCTCGGGCTGCCGGTAATCGTTGGCTTCATCCTGACGCTCGCCGCCGGCGCGCTTGTCGGCGTGGTGACCGAGATCATCGCCGTGCGGCCGGTGCTGAAAAGCATCGAGCAGCATCTCTACGTGCTGTCCACGCTCGCCTTCGCGTTGATGATCCAGCAGTTCACCGCAATCGAATGGAGCACGGAGCCGCAACCGTTCCCACGCCTGTTCAATATCGGCACCGGCCTCTTGGACCAGCAGTTCTGGGTGCCGGTGCTGGCCTGTGCCGCGACGATCGTCGGGTTGGAGCTGCTGTATCGGCGCACGCTGGTCGGCCGCGCCTTCCTGGCCATCGCCGAAGACAATTACGCCGCCCGCGCTCTGGGCCTGCCGGAGCGCCGCCTGCGCATGGCGAGCTTTGCGCTGGCAGGGGTGATCGGCAGCCTGGCCGGATTTGCCGGCGGCGAGGTGCTGCTGGCGTTCTTCGCCAACGAACCGATGCTGAATTTCTACGGGTTCGTGCCAGTGGCGCTCGGCGGAATGGGCAATAATCGCGGCGCGGTGGTCGGCGGCTTCGCCCTCGGTCTGTTCCAGCAGGCAGCAAACTTCCTGGTCGGCGGCATCTTTGCCTCGGTGGCGGTGTTCGTGGTGTTCATCATCGTGCTGCTGGTCCGCCCGGAGGGGCTCGGCGGCGCCGCAACCGCCCGCCGCGTGTGATGGACAACCCGATAGTTTCCTCCACAACAGTCCGATCAAGCGCGCCCGGGCTGACCTCCGTGCTGGAAGCGGTGGCGCCGTTCGTCGTGCTGCTTATCGCCGCCGCCTGCCTGCCGCTGTTTGCCGGCAGCTACTGGGGGGTGATCGCAACCCGCGCCTGCATTTACTGGGTGCTGGTATCGGGGCTCAACCTGGTGGTCGGCTTTGCCGGCCAGATCGCCATCGGCTGGGTGGCGCTGCTGACCCTCGGCGCCTACACCACTAGCGTGCTCGCGGCCGGCACGGTCACCCCGGCGCTGTCGCCATACATCACGCTGGCCATCGCGGCGGTCGCAGGAGCCATCTTCGGGCTGATCATCGGGCTGCCGGCACTGCGGCTGCGCACCTTCTATTTCGCCATGACGACGCTTGGCTTCGCCACCATCATCACCCAGATCGCGCTGGCCTGGCAGAGCGTAACGGGCGGCGGTGTGGGCGTTGCCGGGCCGGTGTTTCCGGGCCCGTTCTCCACCCAATGGGGCCTCTATTATTTCTGTCTGATACTGGCGGCGATCTGCACCTGGATGTCGGCGAACCTCGCCGCCAGCCGCTTCGGCCGCGCGCTGGTCGCGATCCGCGACGCCGAGGTGGCCGCCGAAGCCAACGGAATCTTCAAGCCGGCGCTGCTGGCGATGGTGTTCCTGTTCAGCGGCGCGGTGGCAGGCGTGGCCGGCGGGCTGTTCGCCTCGTTGCAATCCTACATCACGCCGGACGCGTTCACCTTCGACCTGTCGGTGCTGTTCTTCATCGCCATCCTGATCGGCGGACGCGGCTCTATCCTGGGGCCGCTGCTCGGCACCATCCTGCTGACGGTATTGCCGGAATTCGCCGCCCCGCTGGTGGCGTGGTCCACATTCCTCTACGCCACTCTGCTGCTGCTGATCGTGCTGGTGATCCCGGGCGGCATCGCGGAGCTGCTGGATTTTCGCAATCGCCGCCCGCTGCTGCGCCATCGCGAGTTGCTGCCCAGCCCCGATCTGCTTCCGACCATCCTGGACCGGACCACTGATAATGGCACGCTGGCGGTGGAAGGGGTGGTGCTCAGCTTCGGCGGCCTGCGCGCGATCGACCGGCTGGACCTGGCGCTGCATGCCGGCCAGGTGCACGGGCTGATCGGTCCGAACGGCAGCGGCAAGACCACCACGCTGAACGTCATCTCGGGTTACTACGCACCGCAGGAAGGCGGCGTCCGGCTGAACGGGGTCGCGCTGCCACCGCGGGCGCCACACAGGCGCGCGCATCATCGGATTGCCCGTACCTTCCAGACCCCGCGCGTGGTCGGCGCCGCATCCGTGCTGCAGAACGTGGCGCTCGGCGGCACGGTGGACGGGCGCGCCAGCTTCGCCGAATCCATGTTGTCGCTGCCGCGCCACTGGCGCGACGAACGCGCACTGCGGCGCGCATCGATGCGGGCGCTGGCTGCCGTCGGGCTGGATCAGCTCGCGGCAGTGCGCGCCGACCGGCTGCAACACAGCGAACTTCGCTTCATGGAGATCGCGCGAGCCCTGATGCTGCGCCCAGCCTTCCTGTTGCTGGACGAGCCGGCGGCCGGCCTGTCCGCCGAGGAGATCAGGCGGTTGGGCGCCCTGATCGTGGCGATCAGCCGCGCCGGTACCGGCGTGCTGCTGGTGGAACACCATGCCGATCTGATCTTCGATATCTGCGACTGCGTGACCGTCCTCAATCTCGGCAAGGTGCTGGCCGCCGGGACGCCGGCGGAAATCCGTTCGCATCGGGAGGTGGTGAGTGCCTATCTCGGCACCTGAGCCGCTGCTGGAGATTACCGACCTTGCCGCCGGCTACGGCAAGATCGGCGTCTTGCACGGCATTCATCTGACGATCAATTCCGGCGAGCTCGTCGCGCTGCTGGGCCCCAACGGGGCCGGCAAGACCACATTGCTGCGGGCGATATCCGGCCTGCTGCCGCGCACCGGCCACGTGCGCTTTGCCGGGCGCGACCTGGCCGGCGCCGGACCGCGCGAGACCACGCGGGCCGGGCTAGTGCACATCGTCGAGGGGCACCGCGTGTTCACCCAGCTTTCGGTCCTGGATAACCTCCTGCTGGCCGGATACGGCATGCCGCATCGGCAACGGCTTTCCCGCGTAGAGGACGCGCTATCGCTGTTCCCTGAAATCACCGAGCGCCGGCACAACCGGGCCGGTGCGCTGTCCGGCGGACAGCAGCAGATGCTGGCGGTCGCGCAGGGGCTGGTGCAGCGCCCTCGGCTGCTGATGCTGGACGAGCCCTCCGCCGGACTATCCCCGGTCCTGGTGGACCGGGTACTGTCTGTTGCCGCACGCCTGCGCGAATCCGGCACCGCCGTACTATTGGTCGAGCAGATGATCGAAAAGGCTCTGGCGGTCGCCGACCGTGTCTACGCCCTCGCCCGTGGCTCTATCGTGCTGGAGGCAGCGGCCAACGAGCCCGACCTGCCGGCGCGCCTGGAACACGCCTATTTCGGGCAGGAGGCCACAGCGCCGCTGTGGTCGTAGCAGGCGCTATTTCCGTCGTCGCCAGATAAAGCTGCACGCCCGCACGCTTCGTCGTCATTCCCGCGAAAAGCGGGAATCCATCTCTCCCCCAATCCACGCGACGACGCTCGGTTCGACGACCTCACCCGTGCATCCATGTGCCGCCGGCCAACGCCTCGTATCGGTCGCGCTTCCCCCGCCGGATCGTCCGTGCCAATCTTACGCACGTCAACAACGAGCAAAAGCTCACCGGGAGGGAACCGATGGACCAGCCGCAACGACGCAACTTCCTCGCCCTCGGCGGTGCCGGCGCCGTGCTCGCTGCCGCCGCACTCGACCCCCGGCAAGCGGCGGCACAGGCGGCGCCCACGTCCCTGTTGCGCACCGTGCTCGACCGCGGCCACCTGATCGTCGGCACCGGTTCCACCAACCCGCCCTGGCATTTCGAGGATGACCAGGGAAAGCTCACCGGCATGGACATCGCCATGGCGCGTATCCTCGCCAAGG
>DATDIC010000136.1:0-4868 GCA_036521275.1 Acetobacteraceae bacterium | reverse complement strand
CGGCACCGGGCGAGGCAGCCGCAATCCGTCGATCACCAGCGTCAGCGTGCCATCCGGCTGAATGAACCGGGCGATATCCGCGCCAGTCCCCTCCCGCGCCACCGGCACCGAAGCCGGGTCCGTCGCCATGGCGCGCTCCGGCTGCTCCCCGGCCCGCACGCAATAGACCACGTGCACGCTCATGTTCCCCGCCAGCGACTCTGCTAATGCCACGCGCGCCAGCGGGTCCAGCGACTCTGCGCGCGCACGCAACCGCGGATCCGGCAACAGCAGCATCGGGTCGTAGCGGACCGGCTCCACCCAGCACACCGGCTCCAGCCCCGCCGTGCCCAGCAACGCCGCAAACTCGAATACGCTATAGGCGCGATCGCGCGGGTTGAGCAGCAAATCGTACACCCCCGCATCGCCGCCGATCACATGGTCCTGCATATGCGGGTTCATGCGAAACCACGCCGTCTCCGGCAGGTGCCGCAGCACGCGCCGCGCCGTATCCAGCCGCGTTGCAATCGGTTGCTCCGCCGGCGCCAGCAGCCGCAGCGCCTCCTGCACCATGTAGACGCCGGTCCGCCCATGCGGCGCGTACACCATCAGCCCCACGCCACCGCCGGGAGCCAGCACCGATGTCAGCGCGCGCAGCCCCTCCAGCGGATCCGGCAGATGGTGCAGCACACCGCAGCAATCGACGTAATCGAACGGCCCCAAACCCGAACCGGGCAAATCCAGCAGCGACCGCTGCTCCCACACAATATTCGTCAGCCCTCGCGCCGCTGCCCGCGCCTGCGCGACCCGCAACGCCGCACCCGACCGGTCGAGCCACGTTACTGTCCCCGCCCGCTCCGCCGTCGCCAACTGCTGCGCCAGCATGATCGTCGCATCGCCCGTCCCGCCCCCGGCAATCAGCGCATTCAGCGGACGCGACGCCGGACGCCGTGCCCCGAAGATCCAGTAATCGATCTCCCGCAGATGCCCCGGACTGCCGACGATCAACCGTTTCGCTTCATCCCGCGGCTCGCGCGGGGGATACGGCAGCGCCTCATACTGCGCCGCCAGTAACGCGTCAGTGGAATCGCCCATGCCCCCGGCATAGACCGCGCGCCGGACCGAGGCCAGAACCCGCGTGGATGCGCACGAAAGGTGCCCCGCGTCACAACGTCCCCCGGCGCGCCCGGCTACCTCGCCGCCACGGCACGTCGATGTGCCGACGGCAAGATGGAGAGCAGCGGTGGGAAGCGAAGCACAGCGCGCGTGGATGCTCAGGGTGCTTGGGGTGGACGTCCAGGCCATCGGCCGCGCGCAGGTCGAGAAGCAGTCCCGACTCGCCGGGGCACTCAGGGCCTGGCAATTCGCCAGGCGGGGCGCCGTGGCGAACTTGCAGGCCTTGCAGGTCGCCTTCATGGAGACCGGCAAGCCGCTCGGTCGCTACATCGCCCGCGGCGGTTTGCGCGACGTCCTCTCGGATCATTTGGCGCTGATCGACCAGGCGGTCGATAGCCTCGGCAATGCGAGCCGACCGAAGCTCGCGAAACTGCCCGCCGCCGCCGCCGGCCTGCGAGCGACCCTGGGCGCGATCAAGGGCGACACCCGTCTCGGTGTGCTGGAAAGCAATCCGTTCGGCGTCACGGTCAACTTTCGCACTCAGTTGTCCAGCGCCATCAGCACCATGCTCGCCACCTTCGCCGAAATCGAATCCAACACCAGCCCGAACGGAAACGCGCCATGAGCGAAACAATCAGCGTTCTCCATCAATCCGGCGATACCAATCCTCCGCCATCGCTTCTGGAGGAAACCATGGAATTGGAGACGCCGACCGCGGAGGAAACCGAGGGCACCAACGCGCCCAAGCGAGCCGTGTCGGAAATCGATAAGGACGAAACCGCTCAGCCCACAGTCGATGTCTCCCAGCGCCGGAAGCTTGTCGGCAAGCACACCCCTCGCGACAAAGACGAGATGTACATGGACTTCGTCCGCGCCACCCTCGCGATGAAGCCGCTGCCGACCGAAGATTCCGGCGACAACGAGACACCAAAGGTCAACGACGGGACAGCGCGCAAGCGTCCCAAGCCGGGCTTCTATGCGGACCAGGACACCACGAAGACCGGTTCCGAACTGGCAAAGCTGTTCCTCGATCCGGACAACAGCAGGGGAACCGCCACCATCAAGGAACGCAAGCCCACCGCGTTTTCCAATAATGTTCTCAACGAGGACAAGACAGCGCGGATCATCGCGCCGGAGATGACGAACTGGGCCCAGACCGACATGGATCTGGAGACACTGGTCGCCAGCGCGTTCGAGCAAGTCGATGCGTCGCTGACCGCCTTCCTGTCCCTGCAGGAGAAGGTGAAGGACGGAAAGCTGGAGGCCAGCCTGGTTCCCAGTGGCGGCAATCAGGGGCCCCACACCGTTGCCCATGTAATGACCGGCAACCTTATGTGGGTCTCCCTGCCATCCGTGTTCACCAAGGAATCCGCCAAGTCAAAGGATCTCGCTCAGCTCCCGTCGAACCAGATATTCGCCCCGGGGAAGACTGTGGCGGAGGCCCTCCAGATTTGGGCCGAACTCGAGAACTTCTGGATGGGATTCGATCTGCCGTCGAAAGTCGCCAAGATCGTCCAGGCAGAGACGAAGGGTGCCGCCGCCAGTCTCGACCCCGAAAAGGCGAAGCAAATCGAAACTGCCGCACAAAAACTGTTGCTCTCCTACACGGAGTGGTTCAACCGCATCGAGGCGCTGCTGAACGAAGGTTACGACACCGCCCGCGCCGCCTTGGACAAAGTCAAGTCCGACGATGAAGAAGCCTTGCGGAAAATCACGGCCACGGCACGCGATCAGGCGAAGATCGTCGCTCAGATGATCCATCACCTTTGGACCGTGCATCCCTATGCCAGCTATTGCTGGCAGGATGGTGAGGAACCGGACGACGACGAGATCGGCGGCAAGGGCGAGCGCGGCAAGAAATTCGTCGAGCCCCACCGTGCCTTTCTCGAGGCGCTGAACAACCTGTCCAACGCGCCCTTCGACGACGATACCTACAAGAAATACGAACAGGCGCGCCAGAAGCTGGCGCGCGACATGGGCGACATGATCGATCCGTACACCATGGATCATGTGAAGGACCCCGATGGATACTGGGAGTATCTGCTCGGCTTCTGCCGGATGATCGATCCGCATTCGCCCGAGATCATGCTCAAGGAAGTGAAGGCCCGGCTGGCGCTGCATCGCCACGTGGGCGAGCTGTTCGCCAAGTGGAAGGAAGAAGGCAGACTGAAGGAATTGATCGCCCTCAGCGAAACGCACATCAAAAACCTGAAGACAGACGCCCTCGCGAAAGCATTCCCCGAGCTCGTCGACGAGGAGTCGGTGGAACTGTTCAAAAAGAAACTACGCAGTGCCTCGCGCAAGAACAAGAAGAAGTGATCTGCCGCCCCGGCGGCGTTGGCCGCGGATCGTCCTGGCTCTCTGCTGACGCGGGCTGGTCGGGTCGCCATCGGTCCGCGCTCGAATGAAATAGCCACCCGGGCGCTCCGGCAAACGCCCGGGTGACCATCCCAGCCCACGCCGGCACTGGCGCCCGCGCGACAGGCCGCCCTGGTTCGCACCCCCCGACGAAGAACCAGCCGTCACGCCTTGCCGCTCCCCCCGCCCCGCCGTATCTCTCCCGCCATGCGAATCCTCACCGCCTGCCTCGCCAGCCTTGTGCTGACGCTGACGATTCCCGCCCTTGCCGCCGCGCCGAAGAAAGCCGCGCCCGCCGCCGCCCCCCCGGCCGACACCGCGCCCAAGGAGATCGGCCAGTTCCACAACTGGATCGCCGCCACCCACACGGAAAGCGGCCACCCGACCTGCTACGCCTTCACCCGCGCCGGTAACGAGAACCCGGCCACCGGCAGCGGCCCGATCCTCAGCATCACCGACCGCCCCAGCGGGCGCGACCAGGTGGCCATCTCCGGCGGCCCCACCTACCCCAAGGATGCCACCCTCACCGTGCAGGTGGACCAGGCGGGGCTCGACTTCTACACCGCCGGCCGTGACGCCTTCGCCCGCGACAACAAGGCGGCCGTCGCCGCGTTTCAGCGCGGTTCCTTGGCCGTCGCCAAAGCCCCCGGACCGCACGGCCCCACCACGCTCAGCTTCAACCTGGACGGGTTCAGCGCCGCCCACGACGCCATCGAGAAAGCCTGCCCGGCGCATTGATGCATCTCTCCGCCCCCGACCTGACCGACGCCGAACGGGCGCGCATCCTCGCCAAATCCGCGCTGTTCGACCCGCCCGCCGCGCAGCTCCCGGACGGGCGGCGCGAACTCGTCGGCCTGTCGAAGCCGGAGTTGCTCGCCGAACTCACCGCCGCTGGCGAAGCCCCGTTCCGCGCCCGCCAGCTTTGGCATTGGATCTATAATCGGGGCGAAACCGACTTCGCCCGCATGTCCACCATCGCCCGGCCGCTGCAACAGAAGCTCGCCGACCGCTTCGTCATCGGCCGCCCTGAAGCGGCGGCCATCCAGACCAGCATCGACAACACCCGCAAGTTCCTGTTCCGCTTCCGCGACGGGCAGGAGGCGGAGACGGTCTACATCCCCGACCCGTACGAGGATCGCGGCTCCGTCTGCATCTCGTCCCAGGTTGGCTGCACGCTCTCCTGTCGCTTCTGCCACACCGGCACGCAGCGTCTGACCCGCAATCTTGGCGCTGCCGAAATTGTCGGACAGTTCATGGCGGCCCGCGACGCCTATGGCGAATGGCCGTCGCCGCGCGGCGAAACGCCACGATTGCTCTCCACCATCGTGCTGATGGGCATGGGCGAGCCGCTGTACAACTACGCCAACGTCGCCAAGGCCATGCTGATCGCCATGGACGGGGAGGGGATCGGCCTG
>DATDIC010000135.1:0-3108 GCA_036521275.1 Acetobacteraceae bacterium | reverse complement strand
GATCAATTTCGTCAGCGGGAACAGCGTACCCTTTTACATAGTTTGGGGTGAAAACGACCTTGACTACGTTCTGCGAACCTCGCCGATGATGGTTGATGCGCTGAAGACGAACGGCGGGTACGTAGAATACGATACCTTCGCCGGCTATGACCATTTTCAACCCAGCCTCGACGGGGGCCGACCTGAAAGTCAGTGGGTGCGCACCGTCCGCGCCTGGATGTCTGATACCAACCGTCCGAGACGCTGGCTCGTCCCTCGTCATGCCCGCGCAGGCGGGCATCCATCCGACCCCGCGGTCTGCACGGACAGTCGCTGGATTCCCGCTTTCGCGGGAATGACGGGGAATGGGTCGATCTTTCCGCCGCTTGGTATTAAAACGCGACCGACTTGCCGGTCGTCACTCCTCCGCCGACCGCCAGTGGGATCGCGGCCGCCGCCGTCCCCTCGCCAGCGTCCCACCCGTATCCCCCGCCTCCGCCGCCGCATCCAGAAACCCCCGCACCAGCGGCAGCCCCCGCCGCTCCTCCAGGCAGATCAGATATTCCGTCACCAGCAAATCCGCATCGCGCACCGCCACCGCGTGCGTCTGCGCATCCTCCCCAAGCTCGCTCTCGAACACGATCCCGATCCCGAACCCGGCAATCACCGCCTCCCGCACGCTCTCCCGCATCTGCACCTCGATCAGCCGTCGCGGCCGCACCCCGTGATCCGCCAGCCGCGCCTCGAACACCTCCCGCGTGATCGACCCGCGCTCCCGGATCACCAGGTCATGCGCTTCCAGCTCCCCGATCCCCACGCTCGCCCGCCGCGCCCACGCGTGCTGCGCCGAAACGAACAGCACCAGCCGGTCCCGCCGCAGCACCCGGCTGAAAATCCGCGGGTCGGAGGTCTGCCGCGCCGTCACCCCCACATCCGCCTCGAAGTCCAGCACCCGGTGGATCACCTCCGACGAGTTCCCCACCCGCAGCGTGAATGTCAGCTCCTCATACCGGCGCTTCAGCACCGCCAGCAGCGGCATCACATGCGTCGGGCTGTCCACCATCACCCGCAACTGCCCGCGGATCAGCACCCGAGCCCCAGCCAGCAGGGAGCTCGCCTCATCCTCCGCCGCGAACAGCCGTGCGGTGATCGCCGACAGGCTCTGCCCCAGCGGCGTCAGCGAAATCCCGCGCCCGGACCGGTTGAACAGCGCCACCCCGAAGCTCGCTTCCAGCGCCCGCACCTGCGCCGATAGCGTCGGCTGGCTGGCCGCTCCGGTACGCGCCGCCTGGGTAAACCCGCCGGCCTGCGCCACAGCGTGAAAAGCGCGCAACAGCGTCAGGTTCACCAGCGCCTCGTGTATAGATAAAATCTATATCCCGTATCTATACTAAATATTGGACCAATGTCCACAACCTGCCCAAGCTCCGCCCCGCCGGTCCACCAGACGGAGCCGCCAGGCATGCCCGCGCCCCCAAATCGTTCCAATCGTGCCGTTTCGGAAACCGGTGATCCGCTGCTGCTCACCCCCGGGCCGCTGACCACCGCAAAATCGGTCAAGACCGCGATGGTCCACGACTGGGGCTCGCGCGACGCCGGCTTCATCGAGATCAACCGCACCGTGCTGACCCGCCTGCCGGAAATCATCAACGGCAGCAACGACTACGTCGCGGTGCCAATGCAAGGCTCCGGCACCTTCGCGGTGGAGGCGATGCTGACCAGCTTCGTCCCCCCGGACGGCGGCGTCCTGCTGCTGGTCAACGGCGCCTATGGCCACCGTGCCAAGCGCATCCTCGACATCGCCCACCGCCATGCGGTGGTGCACGAAACCGCCGAGGACACGCCGCCCGACCTCGACGCAGTGGACCGCATCCTGCGCGACACCGCCGGCATCACCCACGTCTTCGCCGTGCAATGCGAAACCACCAGCGGCATCCGCAACCCGATCGAGCAGATCGCCGAGCTCGCCGCCCGCCACGACAAGCGCCTGCTGGTCGATGCCATGAGCGCGTTCGGCGCCCTGCCGCTCGACGCCGCGAACACCCGCTTCGACGCCGTCGCCGCCTCCTCCAACAAATGCATCGAGGGCGTGCCCGGCCTCGGTTTCGTGGTCTGCCGCCGCGACGCGCTGGCCGCCGCCAAGGGCAACGCCACCACGCTGGTGCTCGACCTGCACGACCAGTGGCAGGTGCTGGAACGCACCGGCCAGTACCGCTTCACCCCGCCGATCCACGTCATCGTCGCCTTCCACCAGGCGCTGATGGAGTTCTTCGCCGAAGGCGGCGTCGCCGGACGGGGAGGGCGCTATACGGCGAACTGCAAGCTGCTGGTCGATGGCATGCGCGCGCTCGGCTTCCGCACGCTGCTGCCGGATGCGTTGCAGGCGCCGATCATCGTCACCTTCCACATGCCGAAAGAGCCTGAATTCCACTTCCAGACCTTCTATGATGGCCTCAAGGATCGCGGCTTCATCATCTATCCCGGCAAGCTGACGGTTGCCGACTCGTTCCGTATCGGCTGCATCGGCCGGCTCGATCAGGCGGACATGCGCGCCGCCCTTGCCGCCGTGCGCGACGTGCTGGAAACCATGCGGATCGGCATCCCCCTGGCGCGCGCCGCCTGAACAGGAGCAACACCATGAACGTGCAGACAGTGCGTGGTCGCCAGGTAACGGTGAACGGCCGTGACTACCGCTTCCCGGGCACCCCCACCGTGGCGGTCTGCATCGACGGCTCGGAGCCCGGCTATATCGAGGCCGCCATCGCCGCCGGCCTCGCCCCCAACCTCGACCGGCTGATGCGCACCGGCGCCAATCTGCGTGCCCAATCGGTGATCCCCAGCTTCACCAACCCCAACACCATCTCCATCATCACCGGCCGCCCGCCTTCGGTCCACGGTATCAACGGCAACTTCTTCTACGACCGCGCCGCCGACCAGGAAGTGATGATGAACGATGCGCGCGTCCTGCGCGCGCCCACCATCATGGCGGCGTTCCACGATGCCGGCGCCCGCGTCGCCGTGGTCACCGCCAAGGACAAGCTGCGCACCCTGCTCGGCAACGGGCTCGACATGCGCTCCGGCCGCGCCATCGCCTTCTCGTCGGAGAAAGCCGACCGCGCCACCCTGGCG
>DATDIC010000134.1:0-6459 GCA_036521275.1 Acetobacteraceae bacterium | reverse complement strand
CGCGTCGATGCATGCGGCGGCGCAGGTGATGCGGGAGGCGATCGAACTGCTGGACGCGCGCAAGGTCGATTTCGAATATGACGGCGAAATGAGCCCGGACGTCGCATTGGCGCCGGAGCTGCGCGCCCTCTATCCGTTCTGCCGCCTGACCGGTCCGGCGAATGTGCTGATCATGCCCGGGCTGCACTCGGCGCACATCACGTCTCGCCTCGTGCCGCACATGGTAGGTGGAAGTACCATCGGTCCATTGCTGATCGGGCTCACGCACCCTGTACAGATCATGCAGATGGATGCAGGGGTGAGTCAGGTTGTGGATATGGCGTGCCTGGCGGCGTATCAGGCGGCGAGCTGACACTGGTACCGGAATGAACAATTTCGATCTTACCGGGCGTGTTGCGCTGGTCACCGGTGGGGGCACTGGAATCGGCTTCGGCATCGCACGTGGCTTGGCCGACGCGGGTGCCAAACTGGTGCTGGCCGGACGGCGGTTGGATGTCGTTCACGCCGCCGCGGCAACACTTCCGGCAGCCGAGGGCGTAGCGCTGGATGTCACCGATCGAAGCTCGATCGACGCGGTCATGGCGGATGTCGAGCAACGGCATGGTCGGGTAGATATTCTAGTCACCAGTGCCGGGACCAACCGGCGGCTGCCGACGCTTGAGTACGACGAGGCGAGTTGGGACGCGGTGATCGACACGAACCTGAAAGGAGCTTTCTTCTGTGCGCAGAGTGCAGCCCGGATCATGAAGGCGAATGGCTGGGGTCGCATTCTTCACGTGGGTTCGGTGGCGGCGACTCTGGCTTCGTCGTTGCAGAGCGGGTACTGCGCCAGCAAGGCTGGACTGGTCCAGCTCAATAAGGTGATGGCGATCGAACTGGCGCCGTTCGGTATCACGTCGAACGTGTTGTCCCCCGGTCCCTTCCGAACGCCCCTGAGCGAACGGCTTTTCGCCGATCCGCACTGGCTCGCCACGGTGTTGAATCGTGTACCGATGGGGCGAGCAGGCACATTGGAGGATCTAGCGGGCCTTGCCGCTTTCCTTGTGTCGCCGGCTGCCGCGTTCATCACCGGGCAGAATGTCAACCTCGATGGTGGCCTAAGTACGGGGGTATGAACCGGCTGTCCCAGAGTAACTGTCCGCGGCGTTGCGCTACGTGCTTCCGCTATTTGGCGGTCCCGGGCAAATGCGTTTTCCGTCAACCCTCCGGCTGGGGAATCCGCCATCGCGGCGAGCACGGCCGGGTTTGTGTGAGCGGCCGACACCCCGGAAGGAGCCCCAGCTACAAGGGTGCCGGCGGCTAACCCGAATGGCAGCAGCGCGGCAGCTCCCCCGATCCCATCCGCCGCATGGCGGTATTCCGCCTTCCTGACGGAACGGCGCCCCGCCGCGCCGGCCGAGCCTGGGGCTCCTGACGTCGGTGTCCATGGAAAGCTTGCGGCGCGTCCGGCTTTGCTCCATATCCTGGCTACTCTGGCGACGTGATCAGGGGAACGCGATTGCCGCGCCCCTCCTGGCCGTGCTGGCGAAGGCGGGGACGTACCCCTGGCGATAAGTGCCCGACGGATGGAGTCGGGCGTGATTGCCTTCGCCGTCATGGCCGCCGCCGGATGCAGCCGCAGGCCGCGCAACTGAGTTCGCGTCTGCCAGGCGGCTGGCTGACAACGTCCAGGCTGGGCGGTGTTCCGGATCGGGACGCGCTCACGCGACAGGGGTTACGACGCCCGATTGATGAGTCTGCGATGATCCGCACAGGGCCAGCCAACTGCAAGCCCGCACGAACGGGGCCACGTTGTTCCGCTCGGCGTCAGGCCGCGGCTGGCGCTGTTCTGTCGCGCACGGACCACCCCACTTTAACAACCCTATTCCGCCGCCCGCCGGCGAGCGCCCGGGGCCGGGCGCGCCAGGTCGAGGCGGCGTACCGGAGTTCACGACTACATGACCAAACGTATGCTGATCGATGCCAGCCACGCGGAAGAAACCCGCGTCGTGGTGCTGGATGGTAACCGGCTTGAAGATTTCGACGTAGAAACAGCAACCAAGCGCCAGCTCAAGGGCAACATCTACCTGGCCAAGGTGGTCCGGGTGGAACCCAGCCTCCAGGCGGCATTCGTGGAATATGGCGGGAACCGGCACGGGTTCCTCGCCTTCGACGAGATCCACCCTGACTATTATCAAATTCCTGTTGCCGACCGGCAGCGGCTGCTGGAGATGCAGGCGCAGCAGGCGCGGGAGGAAGAAGAGGCGGCCGATCGCGACGCCGATCGTCGGTCCGCAGAGGCCGACGGCCACAAAAGCTCCCACAGCGCCGAGCCCTCCGATGAGACGCCGGCGCCCAGGCCGAGCGAAAGCCGCGACGAGCCTGATGTCCCTGAAGAACCAACTGTCTCATCAGCACCGGGTGAGGCTGCGGCCCAATCTCTGGAGATTGGCGCCGAGCGCATCAGCGCCCCCGACGAGACGCCCCACGGGTCACTGCCCGTCTCGGAGGCCGGGGAGGACCTGGAAGGTTCGCGCGAGCTTCCGGTTTGGGAAACCGTCGATGAATCCGGAGCAACCCCGTCGCTTCTGATCGAACCGGACGCTGGCACCGATGCGGCTGCTCCCTACGAGCCCGCCGGTTCCACGGACTTCGCTGCTGACGACACAGAAGCTGCGGACAACGTGGAATCGGACGATGACGTTCCCGAAACCCCGCCGCCCGAAACCATCGGCGGTGAGACGGATACCGCCGACGACGCTGGCGAACGCCGGATACCGTCCCGTTTCCTCCGCAGCTACAAGATCCAGGAGGTAATCCGCCGCCGGCAGATCCTGCTGGTTCAGGTCGTCAAGGAAGAGCGGGGCACCAAGGGCGCCGCGCTGACGACGTACATCTCGCTGGCCGGCCGTTATTGCGTGCTGATGCCCAACTCCCCACGCGGCGGCGGAATCTCGCGCAAGATCACCTCGCCCGCCGATCGCCGGCGCCTGAAAGAGGTGATGACGGAGCTCGATCTGCCCACGGGCATGGGACTGATCGTCCGCACGGCCGGCGCGAATCGACCGAAGCCCGAAATCAAGCGTGACTGCGAATATCTGCTGCGGCTGTGGGACGAGATCCGTGAACTGACGCTCCGTTCCGTGGCACCGGCGCTGATCTATGAGGAAGCCAGCCTGATCAAGCGGGCGATCCGCGACGTGTATTCGCGTGACGTCGATGAGGTGGTGGTGGACGGCGACGATGGCTGGCGGGCGGCGCGCGATTTCATGCGCATGCTGATGCCGACGCACGTCAAGAAGGTGCAGCTCTGGCGCGATGGAGGGCAGCCGCTGTTCGCGCGCCACCAGGTGGATGCGCAGCTCGACGCGATCCTGAGCCCCACAGTGCAGCTTCGCTCGGGCGGCTACCTGGTGATCAACCAGGCTGAGGCGCTGGTGGCCATCGATGTCAATTCGGGCCGTTCGACCCGCGAGCGCGGCATCGAGGAGACAGCACTGCGCACCAACCTGGAAGCGGCCGATGAGGTGGCGCGGCAATTACGGTTGCGCGACCTGGCCGGACTGATCGTGATCGACTTCATCGACATGGAGTCGAAGAAGCATAACGGCATGGTCGAGCGGCGCCTGAAGGACGCGCTGAAGACCGACCGAGCGCGCATTCAGGTGGGTCATATCAGCCATTTTGGCTTGCTGGAGATGAGCCGGCAGCGCCTGCGGCCGAGCCTGGCGGAAACCAGCTTCATCACCTGCCCGCACTGCGCCGGCACCGGACACGTCCGAAGCACGGAGAGCGCGGCGATCCACGTGCTGCGCGGCATCGAGGAGGAAGGCGGCAAACATCGCGCCGCGGAGATATTGGTGCACACCGCGGATGCGACCGCGATGTACATCTTCAACCACAAGCGCGACCGGCTGGCAGAGATCGAGGCACGTGCCGGCATGCGCGTAAGTTTCGCGACCGACGAAGCGATTATGTCGTCGCATTATCGGATCGAACGGCTTCGAACCCAGATCGTGTCCGAATCGCCGGCCGCGATTACCGCCGGGACAGGGCATTTGCCGCAGGTTTCGGAGCAGGAGGAGGAGGCTGCGGACATCGACCGCCCGCAGATGCCTGAGGAGCCGGCCAGCGAGCCGGCGGTCGAAAGCGCCCCGACGGCGCCCGTGCCCGTGTCTGCCGAAACCACGTCCGCCGCCGAAGAGGCTGAGCGTCACCGCCGCCGCCGCCGCCGGCGGCGCCGCGGCCGTCGCGACGAGGCTGGCAACGAGATTAGACCTTCCGCCGAGGACGCCGCTGAAGCCGCGCAAGACGGTACGCACATAGAGGGCGTTCCGGAAACGGCCGAGCCGGCGGTTGCCGCGGCGGAGCCGAGCCGTCGCCGGTACCGGCGAGGGAGCCAGCGGCGCCCGCGTGCCGATGAGCTGCCTGATATCGCCGCACCCGGGGCGGACCAGCCCAACTTGCCGCCGGTTTACTTCGGCCCTACGCCGGCTGATCCGTTCGGGGGGCAGGCATTCGATATTTTCGATGCGCTGGAACAAGTGGAGTTTCCAGAACCGTCGCTTCCAACTGTTGACGACGGGCAGGTGATCGAACCGGTGCCGGATGTCGGGCCCGGTCCAGCGGAGTTTTCCCTGCCCCCTGAGAGCGCAGCGCTTTCGCCGCCGGGCACCGTGGAGCCCGCCGAGGCGGTGCCCGTTGCTGCGAATGATCCGGAGCCGGCACCTGCGGTGGCGCCGATCGTGGTGGGCGCAGATGAGCCGGTTCCCGCCGAGAAGAAGCAAGGGTGGTGGCGCCGCCGATAGCGACGGTCGGGGCTCTTAGCCACCGAGCGCAATGCCCTCCGCGTCTCTCATGTTGCCGGGAGAGGTGGAGCAGCGACCCCGCCATTCCGACGAAAAACCGTCGGAATTTCGGGGGCTCTCGCCTGGATGCCCGCTTTCGCGGGCATGACGGAGCGGGGGTGCCCACGCAGGCGGACATCCACGCCCAGGTCGCGGTGGCACAGGGTGTCGGTGGATTCCCGCTTTCTTATTACATCATTCAACCGTGACCGACTTGGCGAGATTGCGCGGCTGGTCCACGTCAGTGCCTTTCAGCACGGCCACATAGTAGGCGAGCAACTGCACCGGGATCGCATACAGGATTGGCGCCACGAATGGATCAACTGCCGGAAGCACCACGGTTTCGGCAGCGATGCCCTTCAGTTTTGCTGCTCCGGCTTCGTCGCTGAACACGATCACCTGGCCGCCGCGTGCCGCGGCTTCCTGCAGATTCGAAGCGGTTTTTTCGAATAGCGGACCAGAGGGAACGATGGAAATCACCGGGACCGCCTGATCGATCAGCGCGATTGGACCGTGCTTCATCTCGCCCGCAGCATAACCCTCGGCGTGGATATAGCTGATCTCTTTCAGCTTTAGCGCGCCTTCCAGCGCGATGGGGAAGCAATTCCCACGCCCCAGATAGAGCACGTCCCGCGCCTGGGCCACGCGTGCAGCCAGGTCCTGGATCCGGCGGTCGTTTTCCAACACCTCGGCTGCGCGGCTGGGCACCTCCAGCAGCGCGTCCGTCATGGCGGCTTCCTGTTCGGGTCCGATCGTGCCGCGAGCCCGGCCGGCCGCGATCGCCAGGCAGGCCAGCACCACCAGTTGCGCAGTGAACGCCTTGGTGCTGGCGACCCCGATCTCCGGCCCTGCGACGGTTTCCAGCACCGCGTCGGATTCGCGCGCCATGCTGCTTTCCGCCACGTTCACGATCGACAGAATGTGCTGATTGCGCTCGCGCATGTAGTGCAACGCGGCCATCGTATCGGCGGTCTCGCCGGACTGGCTCACCAGCAGGCCGAGGCCGCCTTGGAGCAACGGGGGCGTCCGGTAACGAAATTCACTTGCCACGTCGCCGTCGGTCGGAATGCCGGCCACCGCCTCGAACCACCAGCGGCCTACCATCCCGGCGTAGAATGCAGACCCGCAGGCGCTGAGCGTGATCCGCGGTATCGATGCGAAATCGAATGGCAGATCGGGCAGCACCACCGCACGCGTGGAGGGGTTCACCATCCGATGCAGTGTGTCGCCGATCACCGCCGGATGCTCGTGCAGCTCTTTTTCCATGAAATGGCGGAAATTGCCTTTGCCGATCGCAGCGCCGGTCAGCCGGGTCAGCTTGACCTCACGCTCCACCTGGTCGCCGGCGCTGTCGAAGAAGCGGGCGCCCTTGCGATCCACCACGGTCCAGTCGCCGTCCTTCAGGTACGCGATGCGGCGGGTCAGCGGCGCCAGCGCCAGCGCGTCGGAGCCGACGAACATCTCGTCGTCGCCGTACCCGACCGCGAGCGGCGCGCCATGCTGCGCCCCGACGATCAGCTCCGGATGGCCGGCAAAGATCATTGCCAGCGCATAGGCGCCCTCCAACCGCCGGAACGCCGATCCGGCTGCGGTGACCGGATCCATGCCCCGCTTCAGGTTCAAATCGACCAGT
>DATDIC010000133.1:0-3501 GCA_036521275.1 Acetobacteraceae bacterium | reverse complement strand
TCGGCGATTTCGTTACCACCGAAGCCGGTACAGGGTTCGTGCATGTCGCTCCCGGTCACGGCGAGGAAGACTTCGATCTCGGCCGTACGCACGGGCTGGAAATCCCCGATACCGTCGCCGGCGACGGCCGTGTCAACGCATGGGTGCCGCTGTTTGCCGGCGTGCATGTGTACAAGGCCGACGATCCAGTCTGCGCCGCCCTGACCGAGACCGGCGGCCTGCTCGCCCGCGGCAGGCTGGTGCACTCCTATCCGCATTCATGGCGATCGAAGGCGCCGCTGATCTTCCGTGCCACCTCGCAATGGTTCATCCGCATGGATGGACCGGAAGGGCTGCGGGAAAAGGCGCTGGCGGCCATCGAGGAAACCGCGTTCGTGCCCGAGGCTGGGCGCAACCGCATCACCGCAATGGTGGCCGCCCGCCCCGATTGGTGCGTCAGCCGCCAGCGCGCCTGGGGCGTGCCGATCGCCGTGTTCGTCGACAAGCGTACCGGTGAACCGTTGCGCGACCCCGCGGTCGTTGCCCGCATCGTGGAAGCGTTCACGGAGGAAGGTTCCGACGCCTGGTTCGCCTCCCCACCATCCCGTTTCCTCGGCAACGACCGCGATCCCGAGAATTTCGAGCAGGTCCGCGACATCGTGGAGGTCTGGTTCGAATCCGGCTCCACCCACGCCTTCGTGCTGGAAGGCCGCGGCCTTCCCTGGCCGGCCGATCTCTATCTGGAAGGATCGGACCAGCATCGCGGCTGGTTCCAGAGCTCGTTGATGGAGGCGGTCGGCACCCGCGGGCGGGCGCCGTTCAAGGCGGTGCTGACGCATGGCTTCGTGATGGACGAGCAGGGCCGCAAGATGTCGAAATCACTCGGCAACGTGGTGGCCCCGCAGGAAGTGGCGGACAAATACGGCGCCGACATTCTGCGCCTATGGGTCATGATGTCCGACACCACCGACGATCTGCGCATCGGCCCGGAAATCCTGAAGCAGCAGGCAGAACTCTATCGCCGGCTGCGCAACACGCTGCGCTGGCTGCTCGGCTCGCTGCACGGTTTCACCGAGGCCGAACGGGTCCCGTTGTCCGACATGCCGGAACTCGAACGCTGGGTGCTGCATCGGCTGACCGAACTGGACACGCGCATCCGCACCGCGGTGCACGGCTACGACTGGACTGGCGTGTATCCCGAGCTGCACAATTTCTGCGCCACCGATCTGTCGGCGTTCTATTTCGATGTCCGCAAGGACGCCATCTACTGCGACCGGCCGGATAACCTGCGCCGCCGCGCCGCCCGCACAGTGCTGGACCATCTGCACCGCTGCCTCACCACCTGGCTGGCGCCCGTGCTGTGCTTCACCGCCGAGGAAGCCTGGGAGGCACGGTTCAGCGGCGCCGACAGCGTGCATCTGCAACTGTTTCCCCAGCTACCGGCGGACTGGCGTGACGCGGAACTGGCGGCGAAGTGGGTCAAGATCCGCGACCTAAGGCGCCGCATCACCATCCCGCTGGAAGAAGCCCGCCGGGCCGGCGATATCGGTTCCTCGCTGGAGGCAGCAGTCACTCTCACGCTCAACGCCGATGATCGGGGCCTGCTGTCCGACGCGGCGTGGGCGGAAGTCGCCATCGTATCGTCCCTGACAGCGGAACTCGGTACCGGCGAACCGGCCGCGACAATCACCCACGCGGACGGGCATAAATGCGCCCGCTGCTGGCGCGTGCTGCCCGAGGTCGGGCAGCAACCAAGCCACCCCAGGCTCTGCGCCCGTTGCGCCGATGCCGTCGAGTCCGGCCTGGTCTGCCGGGTCGCCGCGTGAAACCGCACCGTTACATTGGCACCGGAATCATCGCGGCACTGCTCGTGCTTGCCGCCGATCAGGCGAGCAAATGGTGGATGCTGAACGGCCTGCATCTGCCCGAGGTCGGACGCATTACCCTGCTGCCCGTGCTCGATTTCACCATGGTCTGGAACCGCGGCGTCACGTTCGGCCTTCTCAACGGATTCGGGCCCTGGAGCAGCGTTGCCCTGGCGATCCTCGCGCTGGTGATCGTGATCGTGCTCGCGTTCTGGTTGTGGCGCGCGGAATCCGCCTTTACCGCCGCCGCGATCGGGGCCATCGCCGGAGGTGCCGTCGGCAACGTCATCGACCGCGTTCGTTTCGGTGCCGTGGTGGACTTCATTCATGCCCATATCGGCGACTGGTCCTGGTACGTGTTCAACCTGGCCGATGCGGCCATCGTCTGCGGCGTTGCCGCATTGCTGATCGGCAGCCAGATGTCGCACCGCAGCAACGATCCGGACACGGGAAAACTTCACAAGCACTCCGCCAACGACGCATCGGCCGGATAACGGGCTTGCGAAACGCCGCGCACGAGCGCTAAGGATTTCCCATGTTGCGATATGCCTTTCATCAGCCGCGAAACGTGGTTGCGGCGTCTCTGTTGGGTGCTGGGTTGCTCACCCTGACCGGTTGCGGGGGCATGTCCGGCCTGACGCGTACGTTCGGGCTGACCCGGGATGCGCCGGACGAATTTTCGGTCACCACCCAGGCCCCGCTCAGCATGCCGCCGGACATGTCAATCCGCCCGCCGCGCCCGGGTGCATCGCGTCCGCAGGACGTGTCTGACAGTTCCCAGGCTGAGGCGGCACTCGTCCCGCAAACTGCGCTCGGCACGCCCAGCTCCGGCATGAGCCCGGGTCAGGCCGCGCTGGTTGCCCAGGCAGGACCACCGGCCCCCGCGAACATACGTGCCGAGGTCAGCCAGGAGGCAGTGCAGGCGAACAGCAAGAGCTTCGCCGACCGCCTGATGTTCTGGCGACCCGCGGCGCAGCCGGGCATCGTCGTCGATCCGACGCGGGAAGCCCAGCGGCTGCGCGAGAATGCCGCCCTCGGCCAAAGCCCCGAGGCCGGCGAAACGCCCATTATTCAGCCCAAGCCGCGCGGCTGGCTACAGGGCATTTTCTAGCCGCCCTGATCGGGGAGAGGCCGGCGCCGCGAGCGAAACAGATCCGTTTGCAACGGCCGACATTGCAGACCCTCTGCCAGGCCGCAAGTCACGATCTTCGGTCCACCCGCAAAGGCTCGGCGCCTGACCAGAACGCCGCCCAACCCGTGGTCGCCACCCCGGCCCCCGTCGCGTAGCATCACGTTTTGTTTGATGACCAACGTTTGACGCGACGCAAAACCGGCCGCTAACCTCCGCCCCGCCGCCGGCCCTGTGTCGCGGACCTCAATAGGAATAAATTCCGGGAGGCTAATCATGTCCATAAGCAACACGGCCAACGACGCCGTACCCTGGTGGAAAGAACCAACCAAGGATCAATGGCTCGCCTGGGTGGCGGCCTGGCTCGGGTGGACGCTCGATGCCTTTGACTTCACCATCTTCCTGCTGATCATGGTGCCGATTTCGCAGTCATTCGGCGTGCCGTTGGTCGCCGTTACCGCGGTCTTCACCATCACCTTGTGGTTGCGGCTTGTCGGGGCCACCGCATCCGGCTGGCTGGCCGATCGT
>DATDIC010000132.1:0-5347 GCA_036521275.1 Acetobacteraceae bacterium | reverse complement strand
CAGCGGGCGGTCCTGGTAAGAGAGGTGGCGTTCCATCGCCAAATCCGGCGCGTCGATCTGCAACAGGAACCCGTGCGCGACGATGGTTTCATATTCGACTTGCAGAGCGGCGCCGAGGGCCGCGAGATAGGCGCCTTCGGTATCGTACCAGGCGTTGCGCAGGGCGGCCGCAACGATCCCGGGAGAGGGCGCGGTCATGAAGGGTTCGGCGAAGCCAGGCGTTTCATCGAGGGCTGCGCGAAAATCAGTGCACTCGGCTTCGATCTGCGAGCGGTCGATATAGCGGACTTCGCCAACCGCCTCGGGCACGCGGTCGAGGTTGCTGACCGAGACGCCGACGGAGTCGTGTGCGGCTTTCCAGGCGCCGAAGCCGGGATAGTGGGACACGTCGGCGAAGCTGCGGCGGTTCCAACCGCCGCCGAAGCCGCTGAGCCGGTGCCGCAGATAAAGGAAGAACGCCTCGCGCTGCTGTTCGCCGTTGTTGCCGATGTCGATGCCGGCTTCGATCTGCTTGGGCACGACCCAGTGCAAAGCTTTGCGGCCTTCGGCGGCGAGCTCGGCGGCATCGACGTGTTCGCCGCGGGCGCGGCGCGTGTAGAGCTCAATGAGGCGGGGCGGGCGGGGCAGGCTGCCGGTATGGGTGGTGAGGATGCGGTGCGTGCTGCGCAACATGGGAGGATTTCCCTGGAACTCCATAAAGTCTGCCCCGGTAATAGGGCAGCGTTCAACCGGTACCTGCGCCGCCCGTTTTCTGTTGTGCGCGGAACCGCAGTAAACGATCGCGTCCCGATTGACAGCGGTGATGGTTTTAGTCCACTTTGCGAACCAAGGGGCTGACCGCGATCGCCCCGTGAGGCTTTGGCCGAAGGATCGCGTCCGAACTCCATATGGAGGGGACGCCTATGGCCACACCCGATGCTATCACCGTTGCGCAGCTTGTCCGGCTCGTCGGGACACCGGATGCACCGGTCATCCTCGATGTCCGCAGCGACGAAGATCATGCGTCCGATCCGCGCATGATTCCAGGCAGCGTGCGACGCGACCACCGCGCCGCCGCCAATTGGGCTGGCGAGTATGCGGGCCGTCCTGTCGCGGTCGCCTGCCAGCGCGGTCAAAAGGTTGCACAGGGCGTAGCGGCCTGGCTGCGCCACGCCGGTGCAAGGGCCGAATATATCGAAGGTGGCTGGGAAGCCTGGCTGGAAGCCAATGCGCTTGTGGTTGAACCGACGCATGTTCCCGCTCGCGATCGTCAGGGACGAACCGTCTGGGTAACCCGCACGAGACCGAAAATCGATCGCATCGCCTGTCCCTGGCTGATCCGCCGATTCGTCGATCCAGCGGCAGTATTCCTGTTCGTCGCGGCAGCCGAGGTGGAGGCTGTGGCCGACCGGTTCGCAGCAACACCGTTCGACATCGATGGCGTGTTCTGGACCCATCGCGGGGAGAACTGCACTTTCGACGCGATGCTGGCCGAATTCGGTCTGCGCTCTACGGCCCTCGATCGTCTGGCCACCATCGTGCGGGCAGCGGATACCGCCCGGCTTGACCTGGCACCCCAGGCCGCCGGGCTGCTCGCCGCCTCGCTCGGTTTTTCGAGGATGTATCGTGACGACCTGACGCAACTCGGCGCGGCAATGGGGCTGTATGATGCGTTCTATCGATGGGCGCGAGACGCGGTCGGCGAAACGCATAATTGGCCCATGCCCGGAGCGGGGGCCGGGACATGAGCGCGACGGCCCAAAAAGAACGAGCCGCCATACCCGAAATCGTCAAATATTTTCTGAAACTTGGTACAATTGGCTTCGGCGGACCGGTCGCGCTTTGCGGCCAGATGGAGAGGGATCTGGTCCAGGAGAAGGGTTGGCTCAGCAAGTCCGAAATGCGCGAAGCAATCGCGATCAGCCAGTCGTTGCCCGGACCGCTGGCGATTCAGGTCGGCATCTTCATTTCCCACATGCGTGGTGGCTTCTGGGGTGCGTGGGCTGGAGGATGGGCTTTTATCCTGCCCAACTTCGTGATCGTCGCGAGCTTGGGTGCGCTGTACGTCCATTATGGCAGTCTGTCGTGGATGACCGCCGTATTTTACGGCGTAACCCCCACGGTCATAGCATTGATCCTGCATTCCTGCTGGCGTCTGGCAAAACTCGGGATGGAAGACAGAATCCAATGGGCCATCGCGAGCGGGGCGTTCGTCATCACCGTTGCGTCTCAAGCCGAGGTCGCAATCCTGTTCATCGGAGCCGGCATTATCGGCATCCTTTGCTACGGCTCACCGTTTCGGCACGGTAAACCGCCGGCGACATTGACGGGGATCGCGATGCCGCTCGGTGTGATCGGGGCGTACCCGACCACCGCCCCGTCGCTGCTCGGTAAGTTGTTTCTGTTCTTCGTGAAGGCCGGCAGCCTTACGTTCGGCAGCGGCCTCGTCATTGTGCCTTTCCTCGAAAAAGGCCTGGTACAGGATACCGCCTGGCTGAGCCCGCGCGAATTTCTCATTGCAGTGGCGATCGGCATGCTCAGCCCGGGACCAGTCGTCATCACCGCGACATTTGTCGGCTATCTGGTGGCCGGTCTCGCCGGATCAGCAGTGGCAACAATCGGCATCTTCTTGCCGTCATTTCTTTTGATCCTAATCGTTGGCCCCATTCTCCGGCGACATCGCGCCAACCCCAACGTGCAAGGCTTCGTCAAAGGCGCATATGCGGCAGCGATCGGCACCATTCTCGGGGCATCTATACTTCTCGCCAGGATCGCGATCGGGGATTGGCTGACGGCGGCAATATCAGCCGCCAGCCTTGGTCTCCTGTTTCGATTCAAGCTCAGCAACCCGGTTCTGATCGGGATCAGTGCCGCCATCGGCCTCGTCGCCTACCCGCTGCTGCGGCCGACCTGGGTGTTCATACACTGATGCGATCTTGATACGGCGGCTATTGGTGTTCTTGGCCCGGCGGAGCGGGAACGCAGTGGAGCGTGGTCTGCGAGGCTCCGTAGTTGAAGCTGGCGTCCACCGTGTGCGGATCGACCGCGGTCAACGCGACATTGAGGAAAGAGATGCCGCGGAAAGATACCGAAGAACCGCCAGCGCTCGCCGCCAGCCAACCGTTGTCGCGGAGCGGGCGGCCCACCGGTCCGGACACGTCGTGCACGGCCCATTCTCCGTTGTTTTCGCCGATCGTATAGCGCATCGCGTGCAGTTCGATGACACCGCTGCACACCTGGCCGCTGACCTGCTGGAGCAGGATGCTGATCGGCTGGGTGGGAGCGACCGTGCATCCGCCCATGAACAGCGGCGCCAGGATGGCGAAGCCTATTCCACCAGCGGGGAGCGGCGTTTTCATCCCTGCCATTGCAGGATGTAGAGGCCGGCATCGTAGTCGGTGGCATAGATCAGACCGTCGGCGGCGACGAACAGATCGGCGGTGTGGCGCATCTTGGCGCGGCCGCGGAGCGGTTCCATCCAGCGCGTGGGCATCGGCGGGACGAAATGGCCGATTTCTTCCGGGCGGAACGGGTCGGTGATGTCGTAGGCGCGGACACCGGCGCTCTGGTAGGTGGCAAAGATTGTGGTGGAACTCTGGAACGAGCCGGGGCGGTTTTCGTGCAGGTTGTGCGGGCCGAATTGGCCCCCTTTGGCGACGTAGTCCTGGTCGTGCGGGATGGGGAAGGTGGCGATCGAAACCGGGTTGGATTTCTCGCGGATGTCGAACATCCAGATGCGCTTCATCGGGTCCTGGTCGATGTTCATCACCGCCTCGTCGGCGACGACACACAGGTCGCGGTCGTGCAGCGGCAGGGCGCTATGCGTGCCGCCGCCGAAGGGCGGGCACCAGTTGCGGTGGGCGATCAGGGCAGGGGCGGATTTGTCCGCGACGTTCAGGATGGTAAGGCCGCCGTCGCGCCAGCTTCCATAGGCGATATCATCCACAACCACTGCGTGATGCAGCGCGACGCGGTTGGTCCAGGTACGGGTTTCGCCGGCCGCGGCATTCATGCCGGGGATCCACCAGCGGCCGGTCTCGCGTGGGTGGGTGGGATCGGCCATGTCGATGACGATCAGGATGTGGTCGGTGAAACCATCGAGCAGGGCGGAGGCATAGGCGTAACGCCCGCCGGTCCACCAGATGCGGTGCAGGCCGAGACCTTCCACCTCCATGAAGCCGATCGCGCGCGGGTTGGCGGGATCGCTGATGTCATAGACGCGCATGCCGGCGGAGAAATCCTGTCCGCGCGTGCCGTAGCGGCGGCTGTCCACCCGGTCCGGCGAGCCGCCGTAATACTCCTTGATGGACATGAGAGCTTTGAGATCGAGTTCCTCGATCACCAGCAGGATATCGTTGGCGGCTTGCAGGTGCATGCACCAGGAGTTCGGATGGATGGGAAGGAAGTTGACCGGCTTCGGGGCCCGAGGGTCACGCACATCGGTAACGGCGACGCCGCGGCTGGTGCGGGTGCCGAGATAGGCGTGGCCGCGCGCGACCATGACCTGGACGCAGTCACCGTGGCCATCGTTGTCGGTGTGGCCGAGGAAGGAGATATTGCGGGCTGATTCGGGGGTCATAGGGGTGCTTCCGCGTGGTTGCGGGAGCGTACACGGTTGACGCAGGTTGCTCTAGTCCGCCACGAAAGTGCAGTAATCGCCGCGACAAAGCCAGGCCAAGACCGTCGGTGGCAGGCACTACCCGTTCACCACCGTCCCCCCGTTCGGGTGCAGCACCTGGCCGGAGAAATAGGACGCATCGCGCGAAGCGAGGAAGATATACGCAGGCGCCACTTCGTCGGGCTCGCCGGCCCGGCCCATGGGCGCTTGCTCGCCGTGCTTGGCGGTTTTTTCGGGCGGGTAGCTGGCCGGAATCAGCGGCGTCCAGATCGGGCCGGGGGCGACCGCATTGACCCGGATTTTCCGCTTCTCCAACTGCTTGGCGAGTGAGCGGGTGAAGGCGACGATGGCGCCTTTCGTGCTGCTGTAATCCAGCAATTGCGGATTGCCCTGGTAAGCGGTGACGGACGCAGTGTTGATGATGGCGGACCCCTCCGGCATTTCGGGCAGCGCGGCGCGCGTGAGGTAGAACTGCGCAAAGATGTTGGTGCGGAACGTGCGCTCGAGCTGTTCGTCGCTGATGTCTTCGAGCTTTTCGGCCATGTGCTGCTCGCCGGCATTGTTCACCAGGATGTCGATGCGGCCGAATTTGCCGATCACCTGGCGGACCAGGTCGCGAGTAAAGTCGGAGTTGCCGATATCGCCCGGAATGGCGACGGCGCGGCGGCCTTCGGCTTCGATCAGGCGGACGGTTTCCTCGGCGTCTTCATGCTCGTCGAGATAGGTGATGGCGAGGTCGGCGCCCTCCTT
>DATDIC010000131.1:0-2350 GCA_036521275.1 Acetobacteraceae bacterium | reverse complement strand
TGCAGAACAAGGTGCTCGGCATCATCGGCCTTGGCACCATCGGCAAGCGCGTCGCCCGCATCGCCCAGGGCGGCTTCGACATGCGCGTGCAATACAACGACATCGTCCGCCTGCCCGAGGATCGGGAAGACGCGCTGAACGTCCGCTATCGCCTGGTTTCCGAACTGCTCGCCACCTCCGATATCGTCACCCTGCACGTGCCGCTGACCCGCCACACGCGCCGCATGATCGGCGCCGCCGAACTGCGCCGCATGCAGCCCCACGCCATCCTGATCAATTGCAGCCGCGGTGAGGTGGTGGATGTGGAGGCGCTGCACCAGGCCCTGGAAGCGAAGCAGATTGCCGGCGCCGGGCTGGACGTGCTGCCGCAGGAACCGCCATCGCCGTCGGAACCGGTCCTGTCGCTGAACAACGTCGTGCTCACCGCGCATTTTGCCGGCAGCAGCAGGGAGACGCGGGTCAAGCAGGTGCGCAACGCGTTCGACAACGTGCTGCGGGTAGCCCGCGGCGAATCACCGTCCTGGATCGTGCCGGAGCTGCGGACGTAGCGCGGTAGGAAATGTTGCTACCACCGGCCACCCATGGTATCATGCGCGCATGGCCAACGTGGAAAAACTCAGCGTCGCCCTGACCCCGGACATGGTGGCTGAGGTGCGCGCAGCCGTGGAAGGCGGCGATTACGGCAGCGTCAGCGAGGTTGTGCGCGATGCCCTGCGCGACTGGCGTCTGCGTCGCAAAATCGAGTCCCTGGAAACCGAGGAGCTGCGCCGCCTGGTGCAGGAAGGCACCAACAGTGGGCCGGGCCTGGAGGCTGATACGGTGTTTGCCCGGCTGCGCGCCCGGTTCGGCCAGCCGCCGACCATGTGAGCACGGCCCGCCGGCTGCTCCTCTCACCACGCGCGGTGACCGACCTGGAGGAGATCGCCGACTACATCGCCCGCGACAACCCGGTCCGCGCCGCCAGCTTTGTCGCCGAGCTGGAGGCGAAATGCCGGGCGATCGTCGAGACGCCAGCACTCTACCCTGCCCGCACCGATCTCGCCCCGGGTCTGCGCATGGCCGTGCATGGCCGCTACCTCGTGCTGTATCGTGATCTGCCAGACGAGAATACGGTGCGCGTCGAGCGCGTGCTGCACAGCGCTCGCAACCTGCCGCGGCTCCTTTAGCCGCCGACGGCTCCTGACACCCGGCAGACCGGGCTTGGCTTCCTCCACCCGAGTTCTCTATATGTTCTGAATGACACCGGGTCTTCAGGACAAGCAGCTTGGGCAGCTTCGAGCCAGGATCGCTCGCCTGGAGCGTCGGGGGCCGGCCCGTGGCACGCTTCCGTTCGGGGTGGCGGCCATCGACCGGCACCTGCCGGAAGGCGGCCTGGCATGCGGCAGCCTGCATGAAATCGCCGGTACCGGCCCGGAGATGGAGCACGGAGCCGCCTCGGCCCTGTTCATTGCCGGGCGGCTGGCGCGGATGCACGGGCCGGTCCTGTGGGTGCTGGGCTATCCCGATCTGTTCGCGCCCGGCCTGGCTGGTGCCGGACTGTCCGCCAGCCGGGTCCTCTACGCCGAGGCCGGACGGCCGGATGCGGTGCTGTCGGTCATGGAAGAAGGGCTGCGCTGCCGCGGACTGGCCGCGGTGGTGGGCGAGATCGAGGGGGCCTTGCGGCTGACCGCCTCGCGCCGGTTGCAGATCGCGGCCGAGGGCTCCGGGGTCACCGGCTTCGTGCTGCGGCGCAGCCGGCGGCAGGACACCAGCCTGAACGAGCCGAATGCAGCGGTGACGCGCTGGCGGATTGCCGCCCTGCCGTCGCCTCCGCCGCTGGCCGATGCGCCCGATGTGCCGGGGCTCGGGCCGGTGCATTGGCGGCTGGACCTTGTTCGGTGCCGTGGCGGCGAACCGGCATCTTGGATCGTGGAGGCAGGCGATGCGCAGGGTCATCTCCGTCTGGTTGCCGACCTGGCCGACCGACCGGCTGCGCAAACGAGCCGACGCGCCGCCGGCTGACGCGCCGCTGGTCACCGCCGGACATGACGGGCGGCGGCAGGCGGTGATGGCGGCTGATGCAGCGGCGCGGGCGCTGGGGGTATCGCCGGGAATGCCCCTGATGCAGGCGCGGGCGCTGGTAGCGAACCTCGTGGTGATGCCGGCGGAGCCCGAGGCCGATGCGGCAGGGCTTCGCCGGCTGGCGGGATGGTGCCTGCGCTACGCGCCCTTGGTCGCCGCTGATGGGCCAGACGGGATCTGGGCGGATGTAACCGGGTGCGCGCATTTATGGGATGCGGAGGCCCACGTCCCCTCTCCCCCTTGCGGGAGAGGGAAGGGTGAGGGGGCCAACATCCCCTCTCCCCCTTGC
>DATDIC010000130.1:0-6018 GCA_036521275.1 Acetobacteraceae bacterium | reverse complement strand
TTACTCCAGAAGTCCACGACCCGGCCGCCACCGATATCGAAGAGCAGCCCGTAGATGTCCAGGAAGCCGCCACCAATCGGGTAGTCGGTGGCTGTGGGCGGCGATCCGCCGGGCCAGAAGAGGTTGTCGTAGGTCAGAAAGCCATGGTTATCAGCCGGCAAACCCGACGCTACCGCGAATCGGCTGAAGCTGTTCGGCGCCAGGAGGTTGCCCGGCTCCGGTGTTGCGAAGTTGCGCGGCTCGAGCGGGCCGATCGGCGCCTTGACGATGCCGAGGCTGGAATCCGAGAAGGTGCCGCTGATCCCGGTGACCACGAAGGCGTTTGAATAAGTCGCATCCGTGGCCGCGCCATAGGTCAGATCGATCACCCCACTGACGCCCGGACCGTAGAAGCTGAAATCGTAGGTGCTGGCGTGTGCGCCCGAGCCCAACGATAAAGCGGCAATCGCCGTCACCGCGGCCAGAAATCCCTTATGCATGCTCCCCACTCCCTTATGACCCAGTGACGCTCGACCATGAGCAACGGCGAGTCGCCAGTATTTATGACAGCGGAATAACCCAGATGTCAGGATCTGTCCAGGCCCCTGGGCGATACCGGCAGAATGGCGCCTGGCTCACGGGACGGGCGTCGTCCGTTGCGATCCGTGGGCTTATGCCTTCCGGTGTGGGGTGCGTGCCGAGTTCCGGCCGGCGGGATGGCGTCGTGAGAGCGGGGTTCGGCTGCGGCTGGCGACGGTGTCAGCGCGCTTCGGTCCAGCTTTCGGAAAACGCCAGGGCAGAGGTGCTGAATGGCCTGCCCTCCCGTTGCGTCGGAAACGGGCGGCCCTTCGCCTGAGTCCCGTTGACCGTCAGGCGTGCCCCGAGCGCCGGGATCAGCACCGTGCAGACACCGTATTTGCGTGCCGGAGGAGGGCTCGGCTGAGTGTGGATCAGCAGCGGCTCGCCGATATCATACCAGGTCAGCGTGACCTCCTCATCGTGCGACACTGCTCGTTCGGTCCAGAAATCGCGCGCATCGCCGGCCTTGTCGAAGGCGGCGTCGGTCACTGGGATCGAGATGTCCGAGAGCTCGCTGTTGAGCATGCCCTGCACTGTCTTCTGCAGCCAGCGCGCCATGGCGATGTTGTCTGAATAGATTTTCCACCGATCCTGGGTCAGCTCGCTTTTCAGGTAGAGCACATGGCCAGCGCCGGCGGGTGAGATCAGGATGCGCCAGAAACTGGCGTTGGTGGTGGTGGCGCCTCCGTCGGTTTCACCCAGGCGGATAAAGGGGTTTTCGCCGGTCAGGAGCAGTGGGTTGGGATCGAGGGACATCGGGTTTCCTGGCAAGAGGTGGTGTGAAGGGAGACTACCGGCGCACCGGCCGCGCACGCAACCGGGGATGGCAGGCGAATGCGGAGGCAGCCATGCAACGGTCGGAAAATCTGTCTTTGAATCGGCATCAAAGACGGACGATACCGTCAGAAGGCAGTTGAGAGCGCTACGCGTCCCGACGCAGCGTCGAGGGGATTGTGTATGCGATGCGCCTCCGAACGAGTTCGCAACTCGGTGCAGACGGACCACCACCGGAACGGATCATGGTTGGCTATGAATGTATCAGCGTTTCGCGTCGGAAAAACGGTGCGGGTCACAATGGCCCCGCTCTCATGCAGGTTGCCTGAATTGCCATCGCGCAAACCGTGTGAATTGACGTTGGATCGATTTCCGGCTTCAGTTCCTCGGGCTGTTTCATCACTATGCTGATTCCGTGGCGAACCGCCGCGGTGGAATAGGCTCCCGTGTTCCAGAAAGAAGCGGACGAGGGAAATGATGCGGCTGTCGCTGACGTTGCAATGCTCACGCTTCACATGGGCGATCGCGATAGTGGGATTGCTGCTCTCGACGGCGGCGCAGGCGCAGAGATTCGAGGTCACACCGGTGACCGAAAAGAAGGTGTCGCAGCTACCGCCCGGCCCGTTGTTCTGGCGCATTGACACCTTCCCAACTCTCGCCAAGGCACAAGCCGCTGCAAGCCCGACGGCGCTCGCCGCTGAAGTCGCCGGCAAGGCTTGGCTCTTCACGCTCGGGCCGCCTGGGGGATCGTCGCCCGGCGGCAGCAAGGTTGCTGAGATAGGGCCTGTACCCTCGTTCACCGCCCCTGAATACCTCTTGCGCATAAATCGGGCCGGTGGCCCCCCGGGCGCCAAAACACCGGTGCACATGCATCCGGGGGTGGAAACCTTTTACGTGCTGAGCGGCGACCTCAGCCAAAAGATGCCCGATGGCGTAAAACGTGTCTCGGCTGGTCAGTCCATGCTCGGGCATTCGCCTAACACGCCGATGCAGGTGTCCAGCAGCGGACCCTCCGACCTAAGCGTCCTGGTCATGTTTGTGACGGATGCAACCAAGCCGTTCTCGTCGCCGGCCACCATGCCGTGAGAGTTGTGGTTGTCATTCGCGATGCCGGGGCATAGCCGGGCAATCAGTCGCCCTCGGATAGCGGCCAATTCCGGTCCTTAGATCCTGTCCCGCCCTGTCCGCTAATCGGGGGACGCATTGAAAAGATGGTAGCGGCGGGCGGATTTGAACCACCGACCAAGGGATTATGATTCCCCTGCTCTACCGCTGAGCTACGCCGCCATCCAACCCGGGAGAGGCGGGAGATAGTGCCGCGCGGTCCGCCCCGTCAACCACCGGCGTGGTGATGAAGCCGCCCCCGAGAACGCGATCCCCGTCGTACAGAACGCAAGCCTGGCCCGGAGCCGGGAGTGCCGGGCTGTCCAGATAGACCGTCATGCCGATGCCGTCAGGCGCGGCGCGGGCCGGTTGTGGTGTCTCGCGGGCGCGCAGCCGGGCGGTGCAGCGGGTTGCGCGCGGTGGCTGGTGCGCGAGCCAGTTCACCTCCCGCAAGGCGACGATCCGGGTTCCCTCGCTACGCGGACCGACGATGACGCGCCGCCGGCCGGCATCCAGCGCCTGAACCACCATGCCGCCGGACGAGGCCTGTCCCAGCCGTCGCGCCTGCCCGACCGTATAATTGGCAATTCCGTCATGCCGCCCGAGAACCCGGCCGGCGCGATCCACGATGTCGCCGGACGCCAGGGCGTCGGGACGGAGCTGACGCACAAGGTTCGTGTAATGGCCGGACGGCACGAAACAGATGTCCTGGCTGTCGGGCTTGGCAGCGACCGGCAGGCCGAGCCGAACGGCTTCCCGCCGCACGGCGGCCTTGTCCGGCATGTCGCCGAGCGGAAACAGGCAGAACGCGAGCTGGGCACGGGTGGTGGCAAACAGGAACCAGCTCTGGTCGCGGGCAATGTCGCGGGCGCGGTGCAATTCCGGCCCGTCGGGGGTGTCGACACGGCGGACATAGTGGCCGGTCGCCAGCCGTTCGGCCCCAAACCCGCGCGCCAACGCCGTAAGGTCGGTGAATTTCACCGACTGGTTGCAACGTATGCAAGGGACTGGCGTCTCGCCCGCTGCGTAGCTGGCGGCGAAATCGTCGATGACGGCGCGGGCGAAACGGGCTTCGGCGTCGATTACATAGTGCGCGATGCCGAGATGATCGGCGACCCGTCTTGCATCGTGGATGTCCTGGCCGGCGCAGCAAGCCCCTTTGCGCCCCGACGCGGCGCCGTGATCGTAGAGCTGCAGGGTGACCCCGATCACCTCGTGGCCGGCTTCGTGCAGCAGGCCGGCAACGACCGAGCTGTCCACGCCGCCCGACATCGCGACGACGATGCGCATCGCGCTACTCGTTCAGCAGATTGCGGCTGCCTGGCGGCAGCTTGACCACGAGCCCGTCCAGCTTCTCCGTCATCACGATCTGACAGCCGAGGCGGGAGGTTTCAGTCAGGCCGAAGGCCAGATCGAGCATGTCTTCCTCATCCTCGGTCGGATCGGCGAGACGCTTGAACCAGGCCGATTCCACAATGACGTGGCAGGTCGAGCAGGCGAGCGAGCCCTCACACGCGCCCTCGATATCGATCCCGTACTTATGGGCGATCTCGAGCACCGAAAGACCGAGCGGCGCGTCCACCTCGCGGCGTGTCCCGTCGCGCTCGATAAAAGTCATTTTGGGCATCGCAGTTCCGTTCAGGCCGGCGCCGCCGCCCCGGCGTGCGCCGCAGCGAGTGCCGCGGCGGCGTAATCGATGTCGGCGGGCGAGGTAAAGCGTCCGATCCCGATACGCAAGCTGCGGGCCGCGGCTGCGTCGCTCAGTCCCAGGGCGCGCAGGACATAGGACGGCTCCAGCTCGGCCGAGGAGCAGGCCGAGCCGCTGGAGACGCAGAGCATCGGTATCCGGGCCATCAGCTCGGCCGCCTCCGCAAGCGGGAATGTCAGATTGAGATTGCCGGGAATGCGCGCGGCAACGCTGCCGTTCAGGCGCAGCCCGGGAATGGCCTGGTTCAGCCGTGCCAGCAGGCGGTCACGCAAATCGCCGATGCGGGCCGCTTCGGCCTCCATTTCCGCAGCGGCCAGACGACACGCCTCCCCGAACCCGACGATCAGCGGCGCCGGCAGGGTTCCGGACCGCAGTCCGCGTTCCTGCCCGCCCCCGGAGAACAGCGGCGCCAGCCGGACGCGCGGCCGCCGGCGCACGTAAAGAGCGCCCACGCCCTTGGGACCATACAGCTTGTGCCCGCTGACCGAGAGGAGATCGATCCGCCACGCGCCCACATCCAGCGGCACCTTGCCGACCGCCTGCGCAGCGTCGGTATGGAACAGCGCGCCGGCTTCCTTCGTGACCTCCGCCAGCGTGGGGATGTCCTGAATGACGCCGGTCTCGTTGTTCACCGACATGATGCTGACCAGTAGCGTCGGCGTGGACAAGGCGTCCCGCAGGACGGCCGGATCGAGCAGACCGTCCGGCTGGACCGGCAGGAACACGGGCTCGAACCCTTCCGCCGCCAGGTCGGCGACGGATTCCAGGACGCATTTGTGCTCGGTCGCGACGGTGATGATGCGGCGACGGGGGTCGCCAGTGCGGGTCGCGTAACGGGCCGCCCCCTTGATGGCGATGTTGTTGCTTTCGGTCGCGCCCGAGGTGAACACGATCTCCCGCGGCTCCGCACCGATCAGCGCAGCAATCTGCGCGCGCGCGGTTTCCACCGCGGTTTCCGCCGCGGTGCCCATGATGTGCTCGACACTGTGGGGGTTGCCGTACTGCTCGGAAAAGAACGGCAGCATGGCGGCGACGACGCGGGGGTCGCAGCGGGTGGTCGCCTGGTTGTCCAGATAGACCGGGCGGTTGGGGGAAGCAGGGGGATCGACGACCGGCATGATGACCGGATGTGGGATCACGCGGCGGGCATCGCTACCGGGGCGAGCAATGCGTCGCGCAGGCGGGTGGCCATACGTTCGTATGCATGCACGAAGGCGTCGATCGCCGCCTCCGTCACGTTCCACGGCAGCGAGACGCGGATCGCCTGGCCGGCGAGTTCGCCGAGTCCCATCGCCGCCAGCACATGACTTGTGGTGACCTTGCCGGAGCTGCAGGCGGCGCCGGCGCTGACCGCGATGCCGTCCAGATCGAGCGCGATCACCTGCGCGTCGGCGCGAATGCCGGGGAGTGCCAGGCAGGTCGTGTTGGCAAGCCGCGGCGCGCCGGCGCCGCAGATGAGGGCGCCGTGGCGAATGGCCGCGCGTTCTACCGCGTCCCGCAACCCGCCGAGCGGAGTCGCGTCCCCCGCCGCCTCGGCCGCCGCCGCGAATCCGGCGATGGCCGGGAGGCCCGGTGTGCCGCCCCGCCAGCCTCTTTCCTGGCCACCGCCGGCAATCAGCGCTCGATCGGCTGCAATGGCGGGAGCGTCCCGAGCGACCAGAGCGTCCGGCGCGAGCAGGAGAGCGCCTGCACCCTGCGGGCCGCCAACCTTGTGCGATGACAACGCCAGGCTATGAGCGCCGAGCGCCTCCAGATCGACCGGGATACGTCCGGCGGCCTGCACCGCATCCACGTGGAGCCGCGCGCCGTAGCGCCGGCAGAGGCGAGCGGCATCGGCCACCGGCTGCAATGTCCCGGTCTCGTTATTCGCCATC
>DATDIC010000129.1:0-18095 GCA_036521275.1 Acetobacteraceae bacterium | reverse complement strand
TCACGTGGCCCTGGATGTTCGACCGGAACGCTGTTGGCTGGAAAATCTGTCCGAGTGGAATGTAGGGCACGGTTTGCAGCGCCTGTAGCTGGACCTGTTCTGCGATCGCCTTTTGTGCCTTCAGGTCCGGCGCGTCGAACCGAGACGCACGCAAGGACTCCAGCTTCTCATCGTTCGGCCAGCCGAACCAGGCTTTCGCGCCGCTGCCCCGCAAGGCGAAGTTGCTGCCGGGGTTGTTGATTGTCATTCCGTCCAGCGCGGTTGTGAACGTGCTCCAGCCACCCTGCTCCACTGGGTTCCGGCTGGTTCGGCGGGCGATGACCGTACCCCAATCCAACGGCTGGAAGTCCACATTCAGGCCCAGCTTGAGGAACAGATCCCGGGCCACCTGCGACATCTGGCTGTACACAGGCCGGTCGCTGGGCGACAGCATGACCACCTTTTCGCCAGCGTAACCCGACTTCGCCACCAGGTCCTTCGCAATTTCGAGACTGCGTGGCTTTGTTAGGACCTCGAGCCCAACGTGGCTCGCCATCGGCTGACCTTCGCAAAAATAACCAGCAGGCAGGCGACCGAGGTCAGACTGGTCCCCGATCACCGAGGCGACAAAGGATTTCTGATCCATCGCCGGCAGCAGTGCGCGGCGCAGCTCTGCGTTGTTGAACGGCGGGTGCAGGTGATTGAGCTGCAGAATCGGTTGCCACCCGAATGGATCGATCACCCTGACCAATACCTCCTGCGATTTCTTCAGCATCGGGCACAGATCGATGAGCGGCTGCTCGATCCAGTCCACCTCGCCCTTTTGCAGAGCGGCAGCGGCAGTCGCCTCGTCCGGCTGCACGATCCATTCGACCCGCTCGAACCTTGCCACCTTGCCGCCTGCATAAAGGCTTGGCGGTTCCTGCCGCGGCACATAGCGGTCGAACCGCGCATAGCCCGCGCGGGCACCGGATACCCATTCGCCGGGAAGGAACCGGAATGGCCCCGATCCGATGGTTTCCTTGACCTGCTCCGAAGATGGGGTCTTCGCCATCCGCTCGGGCATCATGAAGCAATTGCGCGCGCCGAGCCCATACAGCATCTGGCTGAACGGTTTCTTCAGCCTTATCTGGAAGCGCCGATCATCGATGGTCACGATATCATTGGTCGCTGCCATCAGTACCTGTCCGAACGAATCGCGGGAGCCCCATCGCCGCAGCGACATGATGCAATCTTTCGCCAGCACCTTCTCGCCGTCGTGGAACATCAGCCCGTCACGCAGCGTGAAGGTCCAAGTCAACTGGTCGTCTGACAGCTCGTGCCCGGTGCACATCTGCGGCCGCAACTGGGCCGTTTCGTCAATTCCATACAGTGTGTCGAACACCAGGTAGCCGTGCTCCTGGGCCACCAACGCGGTGGTCCAGATGGGATCAATTGCTGAAAGATTGGCATTCGGTATGAACCGCAACGGCCGTGTCTCGGCGCGTGCCAGTGCGGGGGTCATGAGCAGCGGTACGGCTTTCAGTAACTCCCGACGACGCATGTTTACCTCCCTTTGTCGTTGTTATTGCTTTCGGTCTTTTTTTGCCGAAAGCATCGCAGTTTGTTCGGAGCTGGCGCGCTTTTGCTATCCGTCGGCGTCTTCCTGCAAACACATGGATATTGCCCGACCAGCCGACCTCAATCAACCGTACGTTGCGTCGGCTGTTGGCGGCCATCGACTGCCGCGAGCGCCAACACCACGATCGGCAATACACAAAGCCCATTCGACCGGCTGAAGCTGGAGAACCAGGCGTTGGCCTGAGCCATCGTGGCACCAGTCCCTGGAAGTGGCGGAGGTGTTCCGCCACCACGGTGATATCTATCGCCAGTCCATGCCGGGCATTTTGGCCGCACTGAGATCCAGGTCATGAGCGCCATCAGTGCGTGCCGGACGGCCGCGCTCGGCGGCTAAACACGGATACCTGCGGCGATTGCGGCCTGCTCCGCATCGCCTACAACTCCTGCCTTACGGGCAGATCCAGTAATGGGGAGTTGGCGTGCCGGTGTCGGCATTTTCCGGTAAATTGTAGCCGCTCTTCGTCTCCATAACAGCGCGGTCCTATACGGGGACGAGAATGTTGGAGACCTACTTCTCGACATCGAAGCTGTTGGGGCATCTGCGAAGCGGGGCAAGGGGACCATCCTTGACGGTTTCGCACCTGCACTCGAGCGGCAAGGCTATAGCGCCGGCACGGCCTGCGATATTTGTGGGTTGCAGCGCACCTCGGCCATGTCGGTGGCTCGGCAAGGGCACTGCCGAGCAGCGCGGGGCATCCGATCTCAGGAGAACCAGCAGCCATTGAGCACGATCCATGCCGACCCGCTTGGATGAGGTTGGGGATGCGACAAGCAAACCTAAATGATCAATGTCAAGGTTGACCCACAGGCTGCCGGGCGCACGAAACGTGCACGTCGCAACCCGTAATCGTAGAGTACAACAAATATCGTCGGGTGGGAATGGTTTCGATGCGGATGAGCAGGAAAGCGTCGTGCTCGTTGCGATTGCGCAGGCAGCCTCGAAATACTCGCCGGACGAAGGGTTTGGTTTGCCGTCAAGCGTCGGCTCAACTAGCGCCATTGCAGCCGAAACCCGTCGGGATCGGTTATCCCGTTCAACCAAGCATCTCGAACGATCCAGGCCTCTGCGCCTGCCCGGGTCTTGAAGCCCATCATGGTCTGCCGGACGCCATCGAAGCCGGCCTGTCGTCTCGCACGGTGGTTCGCTCCCGCCCCATGGGCGATCGTCACGCGCAATCGCCCAGAGGTATCCTTGTTTGGTCCGACAGCGACCCGGATCGAGCACCGGCACGACGGTCTCCCTGACAGAACCCCGTGAAGACGCCGAGCGGCTCGCCCGTTCGACTTAGCTCGAACCGAGGCGCAGGCTGCGGGAATTTCTGCCTCCGCGCACCACACCCCCAAACGAACGCGACGCGAAGGGTTGCCCGTCGCCCCTGTTGCATCTCGGCTTACACTCGGCTCTTGTCGTCTTATGGACACAAAAGCCGCCCGGACGGTCGCTTTGGTCGCGCTTCTGATCTATGCCACCGGGACAGGCAGGGCGCTCTGCGATCTATGCCCGGCCCTTTTACTAGATGGCACGTTGTCGATCCCGGACACAGCCACGCTGGAGCTCAAAGCCGCGACGCATGGCGGAGCGACGCTGACCGGCCCGCATGGCGCAATCTCCGGCCAGGCCATCGTTACGTGTGAGTCAGGAAAGTTCAACGCCATGCTCTATGGCATGTCCGATGGCTCACTCTACCGCTGCCGCGCCACTATCAACGGGCAACGATTTTCTGGACATTGCGTAAATGGAAGCGTGACCGGAGAGTTTTCTGGGCGGTTCAGTCCGCCGCCCTAACGGGTGTCGCGTAAATGGTTTATGGAAAGCGTGGTCACTCTCTCTTCGCAGCCAATCTCTACGACTTCAACGACCTTGTAGATCGGACCGGTCAGGCCACGCCTTGCGTAATCGAGCGCGGCGTGGTGGCCGGTCATGTCGACATGCCGCCATCCCTGCAATGGAGCAACAGCATGAACAGATTGGCAGTACCATGCGCTCATACTCGTAGTCGTGAGGGCTCGCTGGCTTGGGCTTTGCCGGGACTGGACGGACGTTTCCTTGCCTGGCAGGCGGCGTGTCGGTGCGCGTGGATGCCGAGGTAGATGGCCGGCCCTCCACCGCGTCCTCAATGCCCTGGACGGCCGATGATCGTGCCGTCGCCGGGCGGCGCGTCTGCATCGATACTAGCAGCCGCCTGCGCAACTAGGTTCAACCGCATCGTCATCAACAGATCCAGCAACCCCTCCCGCTCCGCTTCCGGAATGCCGGTCATCGCCTGCTCGCGCAACTCCCCCGCCACTGCCTGCACCTGTGCGAGTATTGGCTGTGCCACGGAGGTCAGCCACAACGTACGGATCCGGCGATCGCGAGAATCAAGACGGCGCTCGATCAGCCCCGCCTCCTGCAGGCTGTCGATCAGGCGCACCAGCGAGATGGCCTCCATATCGAGGCGCGCGGCAAGCCGTGCCTGGCTCAGACCTGGTTCGCGGTCAACCCACACTAACACCGATGCTTCCGACCGGTTGAGTGGAAGCCCGACCTCGCGGGCGCGTTGAACGAACCGTCGCCGCATCAACCGTGCTGTATCGCGCAGCAGGAAGCCTAGCGTGCGACGTACCGGAACGGGTTCGTGCATCAGTCGGCGCTCCCCCGTGCGTTGTCCGCCGCGCCCACCGGCGCGCGACGCCGGCGCGGCGACAGCCGGTGCGACAGCCGATCAAGATACAGATAGATCACCGGCGTGGTGTAAAGCGTTAACCCCTGCGACACGAGCAAGCCACCGACGATGGCGATACCGAGCGGCCGGCGCAGTTCCGAACCGGCGCCGTGTCCCAACGCCAGGGGCAATCCACCGAACAACGCGCACATCGTCGTCATCATGATCGGCCGGAAGCGCAACAGGCAGGCCTGATGGATCGCTTCCAGGGAACTCTTGCCATGCTCGCGTTCCGCCACCAGCGCGAAGTCGATCATCATGATGGCGTTCTTCTTGACGATGCCGATCAGCAGAATGATGCCGATTAACGCTACAAGGCTGAGGTCATAGCCGAAGACCATCAACATCAGGAGCGCGCCGACGCCGGCGGATGGCAAGGCGGACAGAATGGTGATCGGATGGATGAAGCTCTCATAGAGCATACCCAGCACGATGTAGACGACCAGGATTGCGGCGGCAACCAGCAGCGGCGTAGAGGACAAGGACGCCTGGAATGCCTGCGCGGTACCCTCGAACTCGCCATGCAGCGTGGCAGGCACGTGCTGCGCAGCCTGCATCGCCTGGATCGCTTCCACCGCTTGACCGAGCGAAACGTCTGGAGCCAGGTTGAATGACAGCGTCACCGCTGGGAATACACCCTGATGGTTCACTGTCTGCGGCTCGACGGTCTCGCTGTAGTGCGCGACCGCTGACAGCGGTACCTGAGCTCCCGAGGTCGATTTCACATAGATGTGCGACAGCGCCGAGGGATCGTCCTGGAACCGCGGTTCGACCTCCAAAATCACCTTGTGCTGCGCCGTGTCTGTGTAGACTGTCGTCACCTGCTCCTGACCGAACGCGTCGTACAGAGTTTGATCTATGAGGCCCATCGACAGGCCCAGCCGGTACGCGGCGTCGCGATTCACGGTGATGGCAACGCTCGGTGAGGCGATCTGCTGATCTGAGGCAACATCGGTCAACTGACGCAGGTGACTCATCTGCTGCAGCAGTATTGGCGCCCAGTGGTTGAGCTCTGACCCGTCGTTGTCGGTCAGCGTGTACTGGTACTGTGCCTGTTCCAGCCGGCCACCGACCGTGACGTCCTGCCCCGCCTGCATGAAGAATTTCACGCCTTGTAACTTGCCAATCTGGGGCTTGAGCCGCGCTATGACTTGCTCGGCACCGTCGCGCTCATTGAATGGCTTGAGTTGGATGAACATCCGGGCGGTGCTCTCGCTCGGATTGTTCCCTCCCGCACCTGCAAAGCCGACGACACCGGATACCGCGGGATCTTTCAGGATGACGGCCGAAACCTCATTCTCCAGCTCGCCCACCGAGGCGAAGGAGGCATCCAGCCGTGCCTGCAACGCCCCGAAGATGAAGCCCGTGTCCTGCTGCGGAATGAACCCCTTGGGTACGATCAGATAGAGGTAGCCGGTCAATACAATCAGCCCCAGCGTGCCGACCAGCATCAGCAATTGGTGGCGAAACACCCAGATCAGTCCATGATCATAGCCGCGCAGCATCGCGTCGAAAAACCGCTCGGCCGCTCGATTCAGTCGGCTTTTTTTGGTTTTGCGCTCGTGCGCAAGGAAGCGCGAGCACATCATCGGTGTCAGGGTCAGTGAGACAAACGCCGACGCGACCACCGCCACGCTGACGGTGACGGCGAATTCACGGAACAGCCGGCCAATGATGCCGCCCATGAATAGCAACGGGATGAACACCGCAATCAGGGAGAACGTAATCGACACGATGGTGAAGCCGATCTGCCCGGCGCCCGTGATCGCCGCGGCAAACGGTGACTCGCCTTGCTCGATGTAGCGGACGATGTTCTCGATCATCACGATCGCATCATCCACCACGAAGCCCACCGCGATGGTCAGCGCCATCAGAGAAATGTTGTCGAGATTGAAGCCTACTACATACATCACACCAGCGGTAGCTACCAACGCCAGCGGTACCGTCACGCTGGGGATGATCGTCGCCCAAACCTTGCGCAGGAACAGAAAGATCGTCAGCACCACGAGACTGATAGTGATCATCAGAGTCAGCTCAACGTCGGACACCGAGTCGCGGATGTTCGTCGAGCGGTCGGACACCAGATCGACATGGACTGAACGCGGAATCGAGGCCTCCAGCGCCGGCATCATCGCCTTAATCTCATCCACAACTTTGATCGTGTTGGCGCCCGGCTCACGTTCGACAAGCAGGAGCTCAATCCGCTCGCCGTCGAACCAGGCGCCGGTGCGCGCCGACTGCGACGAGTTGATGACGTCGCCGACATCCTTGATCTGGACGGGCGCGCCGTTGCGATAGGCTGCGATGATGTTTCGGAAGGCACTCGCGTCGAACAACTGGTCGTTGGTGTCGAGGGTGAATTCCTGGCGCTTGCCTTCCAAATTGCCCTTTGGCAAATCGGTCGTCGCGTTGACCAGAGCAGTGCGCACATCCTCCAGGCTGATACCACGCGAGGCCAGCGCATCCGGATTTACCTGTACGTGCACCGCGGGGATCTGCTCGCCGGCGATGTTGACCTGCGACACGCCATTCACGCGCGACAACGACTCGGCAATCACGTTATAGGCATATTGATCGAGGTCCTGGATCGGCATCGCGTTGGAACTGACGGCGAAGATCAGGATCGCCCTGTCCGCCGGGTTGGTCTTCTTGAAGGTCGGCGGACTTGGCAGTGTCTTCGGCAACAAGCCGCTTGCAGCGTTGATGGCGGTCTGCACGTCCTCCGCTGCGCCATCGATGTTACGGGCCAGGTCGAACTGTAGCGTAATCAATGTCGTTCCAAGTCCGCTGGTGGAGGACATCTGCGCCAGGCCTGGAATGGCGGCGAACTGTTGCTCGAGCGGCGTTGCCACGGACGCGGCCATGGTCTGCGGGCTGGCACCGGGCAACGAGGCCGACACCACGATGGTGGGGAAGTCGACATTCGGCAGTGCGGCTATCGGCAACAGCGTGAACGTCGCCATCCCGAACACCAGGACGCCAACCATCAGCAGCGCGGTGGCAATCGGCCGGCGAATGAAGACCTGGGAGATGCCCATTCCGTTCCGTACACCTGCTATGTGAATGGAAAGGAATTCCCAGAATATTCACCCAGGGAGAATTTCATCTCTGGCGGCGCATTGCCTCCCAATGCGGGACGTGTCTCCGGCACGTGGCAGAGGGGCGTAAGCGCAATGCGTCGCTCGTCATCTCAGTCATCCCGGGCTCGCCGTGGTCGCCGTGGTCGCGATCGGAGGGCGGTTGGTCTCGATCTTCACCTTAACGTTGTTGGCCAGCCGATATTGTCCGTCGACAACGACCTCCTCGCCGGCGGCGAGGCCCTTGGCGATCACCGCAAGCCCATCCTGCTGGCTGGCAAGTTGCACGTCACGCCGCTGCACGACGCCCTCCGGGCCGACGACATAGACATAACTGCCATCCGGCCCCGCCATGACCGTTGCCTCCGGGACGACGACCGCGTTGTGACGCACCGAGAGAATCAGCCGCGCGTTGACGAACTCGCCCGGCCAGAGACGTTCGTCCGTGTTTTGGAACGTAGCCCGCAGCGCGATCGTGCCGGTGGTGGTGTCGACGTGGTTGTCGATGAAGCTCAGCGTGCCCTTCTCAAGCAACGTCTTGCTGTCGGCGCCGTAGACGTCGACCTCCAGCGCGTGGGCGGCCTGGCTCTGCCGGATCCTGTCGAAATTGGTCGCCGGCAAGGTGAAGCTGGCATAGATCGGCTTGATCTGCGTTATCGACACCAGCGGCGTCCCGGTGCCGGCCTGTATGAAGTTCCCGGGATCGACCAGCAGAGCGCCGGTGCGCCCGTCGATTGGCGAGCGGATCATGGTGAAGCCGAGGTTGAGTTCTGCCGTTTCGATCGCGGCGCTGTCGGCCTGCACGGCGCCTTGCGACTGCGCCACTGTCGCCTGCTGGTCCTCGAAGCTCTGTCGGGTCTGGAACCCGCTGCCGACCAGCTTGCCATAACGGTCGAGGTCGCGCTGCGCGCCCTGCAATTGCGCCCGATCCTTCGCCGCATTGGCCTTAGCCTGATCGACCGCCGCCTGGTACTGTCGCGGATCGATCAGGAACAGCTGATCATTTTCGTGCACCTCCTGTCCCTCGGTGAAGAAGGCTCTCAGAATCTCGCCATCCACGCGAGACTTCACGTTGACTGTGTTAATCGCCTGCACTGTGCCGATGCCCTGAATGAAGACCGGGACATCCTGTGCCTGTGCGGTGCCGGCGGTCACCGGAATCGCCGGATCGGGTGGGGGGGCGGCCGAGTGGGCGACGTCATGGTCTCGAAGCAGCCAGCCTGCCGTGCCAACGGCAATCACGACGATCACTGTCGCGGCGACGCGCCCTGTCCGCATTGTGTTTCCTGAACTTGCAGCGGCCGCCCGCGCCAGTACCGTCCGAGCGGTTTAGCACGAACATAGACGTTACATCTGACAGACGTTGCTATCTTTCTCGCAAGATGTGCGAATTGTGAAAATCATGTCTTACCCGTAATCGGCTGGTCACTCTATGGTAATTGACCGTGGCATTGTCGCGTAAAGCGAGCCAGCGGCCGGATTGGTGACCAATCGGCTGTGCAAGGAATCGGTGGTGGTGTGTTGCGCCAGCAGGCTATCACGTCGGGGCTGAACAGCGTCGAGCGTGACTCACGCTGCCGACTTTCGCTCCCGCGCGAAAACACTGAGCCCGAGTCAGCGCTCCATCGCGGGCGCGCGATCATCGTGATCTGCAAAACACACGCTTCGCCGATCGCGCAGATATTCCTCACATCGAAACAAGACACTAGGGAGAGGTCGGGTTCGGTCCGTCGTACCACCGCCCCGAGATTGACGTGACCGGGCGGTTTCTTCGGCCGTGTTCGGCCCGCGCACAGTCTCGATGTCGCGGCCATGCCCAGTTGACGAGCGACTTTCGCCGGATGATTCTTGGTAATGCCGTAGACTCCTCACTGCTGGTAGCGAAACCGTGAGCGCGGACTGCCAAGTACATCAGAAGGCGCGGCGAATAGACAGTATCTGTGGCCACGCAGGTCACGAAAACACATACTGCGCATTTGCTTTAGCTCGAGACTACTCCCTATGTCTGGCAATGACTGACAGCAAGGACATAGGATGCAAGTGCGCACCAGCAAGCTCGCCGATCGCGAACCTCTCGTGGATGGACCAAACCTACGAGTCCAGGTGCTCACGCTTGGCGCGGGCAGTGAATCACCGATACACTCGTTTGTCTCGAAGGGCCTATGGTTGTTGAGACTCGTGCGCCGCGGAACGAAACACCGGGTTGTGCGGTACCGCCCAGGACGGCGCACTATGTGCATGGCGAGGAGCAGGGTCCCTGCAAGTTTCTGATTGTCCAAGGCATTGGTGTCTTACGATTTCGTCCCGGCCAGGGGCCGATTCAGACTGGTCAGATTGAGCGGCGCAGTTGCGGCGTAAGCTTCCAGAAAAGGGAGACCGTGTTCGATGCAACGGGTGGTTGCCGCAGTCGGCCGCAGCGCGACTCATACCGTCAGCAAGCGGAACGTTGTATCCGGCTGTGACTGGTCGAAGGCGACGCGCAGCTGGGCAAAACCGTCAGGCGCCGCTCACGGGTGGCGTGCGGCCCCAGCCAACCAAATCTGCGCCAGATCCATCTCCTCCACGCCGAGCCGAGCTATTCGACGAGCTACGAGCCGCTGGCTTCGAAATAACCGCAGGACAGATGGGTGAGAATATCACGACGGCGGGACTCGATCCGCTGGCGCTGCCGGCCGACGCCAAGCTGCACCTGGGCAACGCGGCAATCGTCGTGGTGACCGGCCTGCGCAATACGTACACTCAGCTCGAGCGCATTGGACCGGGTCTGATGAAGGCGACCCCCGAGCGCGAGCCCAACGGAAATCTCATTCGTTCGGGTTGATCGAGGTCGTCCTGAGCAACTCTGTTGACACGTAATCCCACCGTTCAGGCGAACCGCTATGATCGAACGTACTTCGCCGCACGTAGATTGGCCGCAAGGTGCTATCTTTACTGTCGGTCACTCCACCTTGCCGATCGAGCGTTTCGTCAGATTGCTGCAGACCTGCGGCGTCGAGCGTCTCATGGACATTCGCACCATCCCGCGCTCGCAACATAATCCACAATTCAACAGCACCGCGCTGGCCAGTAGGGTCTCCGCGGCGCATCTGGGATATGTGCATTGTCCTGCGCTGGGTGGCCTGAGGCACCCCAGCGGGACTTCGCTCAATGCCGGTTGGCGGAACAAGAGCTTTCGCGGGTACGCGGACCACATGCAAACGCAGGAGTTTGCAGTTGCACTCCAAGCCCTCGTTCAAATGAGCCACCAAAGACGCGTGGCCATCATGTGCGCCGAGGCGGTGCCACCGTTCGCTAGTCGCCGACGCGCTCAGTATCCGCGGCATTCCGGTGGTCGAGATACTATCCGAGAGCAGCTACCGCATGCATGAACTGACACCGTTTGCCCGGGTGGAAGGCTTGCAGATCACTTATCCCCCTGGGCAAGCTAAGCTGCTGTAGTGGGGTCAGATGACGCGTCCAGTCCGGGGCCGATTGTTCCTACTCCCGGTGGTCGAGATACTTCCGGAAGCGGTGCTGCCGTGGCCGGCCGCGAACAGCAGCGGGCGTTTGACATCAGCGCTGAAGCAGCGCTCGATTGTCGTCGCCTCCAGAAAATCCGATGCCCATCCTGATTCGCTCCGACGTCTCTTCGGCTATAACGATCGTCCGCTGCTTGTGATTTGCATTTGCTAGAGGTGAGCTACGCCCACCGTCGCCAAGATAACGAGAACAATTGCGGTTTTCCGCATATGCCGCCAACGCCGCACTGCTACGGTTGGCCCATGCGCGAGCGCGGCTCTGGTTCTGCTGAAGCGACCATGCCTGCGTCAGTCTGCTCCGGGACCGCCTCGATGCCGGAAGTCGTCCCATAGCTCATGGGACTCGGCAGAGGACTTCCATCTGGAACAGATAAAGATCCCGCAGCACGCCCATCCACCCGGCCGCCGTGCGTCGTGAAGTCATTGGATCGGGGTGGGGCGCATTTGCCTTGCAGACCGAAACACCATGCGGTGGTACCCGGCATCCTCGTTACTGCTGTGGCGTTCAAGCGGCAACAGCACGGCCGGTTGCGGCATGCTGATCGATGCCATACACCCGGCGCTCCTCTCCTGGAGGGTAAGCGATGCGAGATGGGGCGGTCGCGCAGCCCGGGCCGGCATGGCTGAGGGACCACTCTCCCGGCTACTTCGCCCTGGTCATGGGAACCGGCATCGTTGCCGTTGCGGCGCGATTGCTCGGACATCCGGCGGTTGCGTGGCCGCTGTTTGCGATTAGTCTGTCGGCCTATCCGGTGCTATGGGCCATCCTGCTGGCACGCATCGTCATCTTTCCTCGCGCCGTTGTGGCGGACTTCGTCAGCCACAAGCGAGGGTCCACCTTCCTTACCATCGTGGCGGCCAATGGCGTACTCGGTAGCCAATTTGCCACGTTCGATATACTCGAGAGCCTGCTGCCGCTGCTGTTCTGGTTCAGCATCGTGCTGTGGGCACTGTTGGTATACGGTTTCCTTGGCGCGGTGACCGTCAACACCGCCAAGCCAGATCTCGCGCATGGCCTGAATGGCAGTTGGCTGCTGCTCGTGGTGGCCACGGAATCCCTAGCCGTGCTGGGATCCTTTCTGGCGCTGCGCAGCGGGGAAGCGCCCGCTTTGGTGTTCGCTTCGCTCGCGTTCTACCTCTTGGGAGCTATGCTGTACGTTCTGCTGTCAGCGCTAATCTTCTTCCGCTGGATGTTCCGCCCCATGCGTCCCGCCGAAATGAGTGCGCCATGGTGGATCAACATGGGCGCTGTCGCGATCGCGACTCTGGCTGGCGCGCGGTTGATGGCGCTGCCGGGCACCGATCCCAACCTTCTGCTGCTGCAGCACTTCGTCAACCCTTTCACGGTCCTCCTTTGGGCCACCAGCACATTCTGGATACCGCTGCTGGTGATGCTGTTCGTGTGGAAGGAGATGCAGTGCAGTCAACACGGATATGATCCGGAGCTCTGGTCAATGGTGTTTCCGCTCGGCATGTACGCCGCCGCGACCCATGAGTATGCGACCGTGGCCCACCTGCCGTTCCTCGAGGTAATCCCGCGGGCCATGTTCTGGATAGCGTTGCTCGCTTGGGTCCTGACGTTCACCGGCATGTGGGTGCGGCTCCTAGGCCACGCCCGGGGAGCCGAAAGGGCGAGTGCTGCGTAAGCACCGCTATGGAAGGCGGAGCGCGGCGACCGTACTGCATCCTAAGCTGTGGCATGTGTCGAAGGCCGGTGAAGCGGCGCCGCCAAGTGATACTGGCCCAGCGCCACCGTCCCGAGCCACGCGACTGGTTGCCGGTCTATGAGGCGGCGCCATACCACGTTCCGGCCAACAGACGCCATCATGCGCCACGGCACAGTACCCGGTCCGTTGGCATGGCGCATTAACGCACAGTAGCTTCGCGTTGACGCATATCCGGCGTCGCTGGCAAAGTTGCAGCATTCGGTTGGTGTCAACCTAGTCAGCAGCGCGCCGATCGAGCGTTCGATCTCCTGGAGACTCGGGGCACTTTCTTTGCAAAACAGCGTCTTCAACTTGGGTTGCGTCGAGATCAAGCGACTGGCGTATAGCGATGGCATCGATGAGAATGCGCGCTAGGAAGGATCTCCCCCTCTCAGATCCTCGGTTTGACTTTTATCAAGTCCAACCGTTAACTTTTAACTTGGGGCGCCGCGCTTATAGTAGTGCACCTCTCTTTCAAGGGACTGTGTTCCATGACGGAGGGTGATGATCCCTGGACGTCTTTTCAGGTCTCGCTGCTAATGGCGGCAACCATGCTCGCTATAGTATGTAGCATCTGCCTGATATTAACGGCCTTGCGGCCCTACATCACCACGACTGAATCGCACATGCCGATGCAAGACCCTGTGCCGCGCATGGCAGCGGCGAACTGAAGCTCGCCGCTATTTGAGGGGAACTCATCGACGGCTGTCTATCGTGGCGTCCGCCTAATAACTGATAGTCCCACGGCAATCGGCCGAATCCGGATCGTAGTGCTGAGCATGAAGTGTATCCACGCGGCGTAGACCGCATTGTCGCGCGATCTCATTGATCACGTAGTCGGTGGGTCCTGCGCGCAGGAGATCGAGGAAGTTCAATCGGCTCTTGCCACCCCGATCGGGGCGACGGAAAATCGACCACAGCCGGCACAAGTCCCATCGTGCCTCGCGTGACGCTCGAATGGCCGCCAGTAACGCGTCTCTGCGCGATGATGCTATCGGCGCGCCTACATCGGCCGCCTCCCTGGCCTGGGCAAGCGTCTCCACCTGGCAGATGATCTTGCAGCCGGCGTCCATTGCGCAGCTGCGGTCCGGGCGTTACCGTGACTCTTCTAGAGTGAGGGAGCAATGTTCAAGACACTGGGTGCCGCCGCGATCGGTCTCGCCGTGTTTGCGATACCGGCATTTGCTGCCCACGATCAAGCTGAGGCAACGAAAGCTGTCAGCACGTTTACCGACAACTATACGAAGGCGTTCAACGCCAAGGATGTGACGGCCATCGTGGCGATGTTTGCTCCCGATGGTGTTGAGGCCGGTCCAGGGCCAATGCTGACCAGTCGAGACGACATCGAGAAGCGGTTCAAAACGATCTTCAACTCGGGAGCGACCGACATCCTATTCGACATCAAGCAAGTGCAAGCCGAAGGCAACATTGTGTTTGCGGTTGGTCAATTCACGGTCAAGGTGCCAGATACCATCCTCGATGGCAATGTGATCAACATTTTTGAGTGGGATGGCGACGCGTTGAAGTATCGCGTGCATGGCTACAACTTCCTGCCGCCGCCTCAGCAGTAAGCAGTAAATAGCCAGCGCGGTCGCCCCCCCATAATGCTGGGACTTGGGATCAACGCTTTATTGGTTTCTCGGCCACGTATCCCAATCCGCCCATACAGCAGGTCGCCTTGGCTGCCTATGGACGGCAAAATACTCATAGTCTTCCAATAGCTCTAACGTAAAGGCGTCACCTATCTCAAATTGCTCGAACAATCGACAGAAGTCAGTGGCACCGCAGTTCGTACACCGGGACCGTAGCTGCATGACGGGCACCCGTCCCCTGACATTGCCTGGCGGGCGGTATCAGTCACCCTTCAGCTTACACTCGGTGACCTGCCGCCGATTTCCGCACCCATCAGGGGCAAATTGCGTTGCAGGACAGGATGGCTTGATCACCGGCTGCCATGTCAGTCCGCGTTTGTGTTGCCATACGCCACAGACCACGCAGGTTCGTTTCAATCCTACTGCCGTCACCACGCCGTTATGCGTTCTGCGGTATCGTTCCGATCTCCACTCGTGCTTCCTGCGCCATATGGATTGAATATCAGTCACTCTTTGCCGGCGCCCCCTTCAACCGACGCTCGACGATCTGTCGCATCCATTCGGTGGCGGCATCATAATCGGACGGGTCACCGTAGTGGCGCTTCTGAGGTGGTCTGGCCGACACGATCCGGCCGAGCGGGAACTTTTGGTCTGGCTTCGCTTTCCGGCAGCCGTAATATGTTACGACGGTCATGGCCGCGAGAATATGAGACGGCTTGGCTGTCCCGTAAAGTATGATGGCTGCGAAGCTTGCAGTTCTTGGAGGATCAGGTCGTGTCAACTCAGGCAGGGATTCTGGAAACACACTACGCGGACTGAATTGATATGCTTCAGAAGACGTATCTCCACTTGGCGGGTGGAGAATATGCCTGGCCAGGGTTGCCGAAAACGCGCTGATCGAGTGCGAGAAACCCGATAAGTTGACGCGAGTCCTTCTGTATTCATGCTCGCGTGTCGTGCTGTCCGTTACACGGACGACTATACTAGGCTACCGATCGATGAAAAGATGGGGTAGCTTCGCAGAAGGCTGAACGAGCAGATTGCACATCTGGATTCACCACGTGAGCGCACATCTAGTCCGAAGGAGCAGATCGGGCGTCGTTATCGAGACCAATTGCTAACCCTTCTGAAGGAGCAGTCTAAACATTTCAGTGATAAGCTAAAGCCAGAGTACCGTGATTTGAATGTACCCACGATAGTGCAGCAAGTCATCGACAACGCCAGGGACACGGTGACTTGCAGCGTGTCGATAAACTATCAGTTCGGCTTTCTCAGGGCGGCCAGTTGCCGCTGGCGATCGATCGCATCCTCGACGTCGCCACCACGCTCGCCCGGGACGGCGTGGCGATCCTGCTATCCTGCTGGTGGAACAGCTTGTCGCAAAGGCGCTGGCACACGCGGATCGCTGCTACGACCGGACGAGGGCCGGCAAATGAACTCGCCGGCAGCGACATCCTGCATAGCGCCTATCTCTGCGTCGTCTCGTAGACGCTGAATGCCGGTTCTGCGACGGCTGCATTGAGGCACCAGCCCAGGGCGTGCCCCCGGCTTATCGAGGGCATGCGCGGCGCGCCTCAATCCGGCCGCGATAGATATTAGCGCGTATAGGAGGTGGAGGAAGCTGGGCTAGCAGCCCGTTGACAAAGTCGATGGACGCCCCCTTTAAGCAACCAAAGAATCCCACGAGCCGGAGATGCGACTCCTTCGTGCGTCGAGGACCCAGTTGCGATTTGACGTTGCCTCACGCAGACCGACAGGCATTTTGTCAACGGCCTGCTAGGCGTCCTTGCGGGGCGCAGCCAGGTCACTTGGCGCAATTGGGCTGGCAGCAGCATCCACGCTCCGATACTTTCGGTGTATGCCGTGCCTTCGTGTTGTCGGTGATCGCGGAACCGCTGACGCAACTCCAATACAAGTCGATAGCTCTCTCGTCTGATCGAAGATGGCACGGATCGTTGCCACATCGACCGTGAAGCACCCCGCCGCACTTTACACCCGGATGAGGACTGCGCAGTCTCCTCGCGGCACCCACCAATGGGACCGGACTAACTAACGGCCTTCACGTTGCCGTACAGAACTTGAGACCGGGTTTGGCACGGTTGCCGGGAGAGACCAAGTCGAGACCAAGAAGAGGAAACGTCAAAATGGCCAGCCGACCAACCTCCGGGCTCGCGGCGCACGTGCCGCCGGCGAGCGTTGTTGAGGAGGGACTTTCTCCTCGGGCCGTTACCGCCGCGGAAAGGCTCACCGCCCGGCTCGACCGCCTGCCCATGACTCGAAGCTTGTGGATCATGGCAATACTGCTCACGTTCGGGGGGTTTTTCGAGGGCTACGCCATTGGCCTCATCGGCGCTTTGGGCCCGGGCCTGTTCAAGGCCAAGATCTTCACTGCCACAACCGTCAGCTTTTTCGGCATGACCGGGTTCGCCAGCTTCGTCGCGGCGCTGTTCGCCGGATTGTTCGTCGCCTCGCTGTTCGTGTCGTACATCGCCGATCACTTCGGCCGGCGCACGGTATTTACCTACTCGCTGATCTGGTTCGGCGTCGCCAATCTGATCATGGGCATGCAAACCACCGCCGACGGTGTCAACCTCTGGCGGTTCATCAGCGCGCTCGGCGTCGGTCTCGAACTCGTCACGGTAGATGCCTACCTTTCCGAGCTGGTCCCCAAACGGGTCCGCGGCAGGGCGTTCGCGTTCCTGCAGGCGATGAGTGCGATCGCCTTCCTTGTCTCCTATTTCCTATCCTGGCAATTGATCCCGAACAACCCGTTCGGCTACGACGGCTGGCGCTGGGTGGCATGGATCGGCTCGATCGCCGCTGTCGTCGTCTGGTGGATCCGACTTGGCCTTCCCGAGAGCCCGCGATGGCTTGCGCAGCAGGACAGGATGGAGGAGGCCGAGCACGTTATGTCCAGTATCGAGGCGCGCGTCATCGCCGATTACGGTCGGCCGCTGCCGGAGCCAGAGCAGCCGCACTATCAGGACCCGCGCAAGGGCAGCCTCATGGAGATCTTCAGTCCGCGCTACCTGCGGCGTACAATCATGCTGATGCTGTTCAACTTCTTCCAGACCGTCGGATTTTACGGCTTCGTCGCATGGACGCCCACCCTACTGATCGCCAAGGGCATCCATATCACCGAAAGCCTAAAATACAGCACGATCATCAACGTCGCCGCGGTGGCCTTCCCACTGCTGATCATGTTGTTCGCCGACAGGCTGGAACGCAAATGGCATTCCATGGCGTCGTGCCTGGCAATCGCGGTGTTCGGCATCTTGTTTGCGAACGCGGAGAGTACGTCAGCGCTGATAATTCTCGGCGCCTGCCTCGCCATGTCGACGCAGTGGCTCTCATTCGGCCTGCATAACTACCAGGCGGAGCTGTATCCGACGCGAGTTCGCGCTCGTGGTATCGGGTTCGTGTATTCGTGGAGTAGGCTCAGCGGCATTCTGACGCCGTTCTTCGTGGCGTTCTTCCTGCGCGATTTCGGCGCCCCCGGCGTGTTCGTGTTTGTCGCCGCGTGCATGGCGGTGGTGATTGTGTCGGTTGGGCTGCTAGGGCCGCGCACAAGGATGCTGGAACTAGAGGCAATTGCGCATTAGCCACGGTGGCTTGCCCGGGCTTCTGTCAGGGCGATTGCCCGAGGCAGCCGGCCCACGTCTCATTTTTGTGCCCAGTGGTTTAGAACATCTCAACCAAAATGCTTCGATTGGATCGAGGTTGACGGCCGCGCGTGCGTCGGAAGGGTTTGGGCACGTTAACCGATGCGGTCCGCAGCTAATGGCAGGGAGGTAGACGGTGGAAGCAGGATTCCTTGGTGTGGGCAACATGGGATTGCCCATGGCGACCAGGCTGCTGGACGGCGGACATCGCTTGACGGTGCACGACATTCGCGAAA